>JAZNDK010000029.1:0-37306 GCA_045588005.1 Alistipes sp.
AGGCTTGGTCGCAAGAGGAGCAGCTTGCTGTGGCGTAGGAGTGGCAACGGCAGATGCTTGCATCGTGACGAATGACACTCCGACGACAGTAGCCGCAGGCTACCCTCTTGCGGCACACACCACACACATACACAAAAAAAACGGTCTTAAAAAGACCGCTCCGCGTTGGGCTACCTGGATTCGAACCAAGAATGACAGGACCAGAATCTGTAGTGTTACCATTACACCATAGCCCAATATTTGTTTTTGACGATGCAAAAGTAGAACAATATTTTTGAATTGCAAAGAAAAATCTGAAAAAATTTTATATCTTTGTTAAGATTTTTCAAACAATAGTTCACGCAAAACTTATAAATCGTTGATTATGAAGAATATTAAGCTACGTCTTATCGTAATGAACTTTCTGCAATTTGCAGTTTGGGGAGCATACCTAACGTGTATAGGTCAATTTTTAGGCAAGGTAGGACTAGGTAGTTACATCTCATGGTTCTATGTGGCACAGGGTGTCGTCTCAATCTTTATGCCTGCCATTATGGGTATCATCGCCGATAAATATATCCAGCCGCAGCGACTTCTCGGCATCTCGCACCTTTTGGCCGGTGGTTTTATGCTTGTTGCCGCCTATTTCGGTGTTGAGGCCTCGAATATCGCCGCAGCGAACGCCGGTGTTGCGGAGTTCACTGCAGATATATGGCCTATATTTATACCATATGTACTTAGCGTAGCCTTCTACATGCCGACTATTGCTCTATCGAACACCGTGGCTTTTGGCACGCTCACACGCGCCAACCTCGATTTTGTCAAGGCCTTCCCACCTATCCGCACTCTTGGCACGGTAGGCTTCATCGCCTCTATGTGGCTGGTAAACAGCTTGTCGTTCGGTTTGGAGCTTACTGCACAGCAGACATATATGCAGCTCTTCATGAGCGGTGGTTTGGGCGTATTACTCGGTCTCTACTCGTTCACACTGCCCACATGCCCGCTCTCGCAGGATAGCGGCAAGAAGAGCCTTGTCGAGCGACTTGGCCTCGACGCCTTTGTTCTGTTCAAGAGCAAGACTATGGCTATGTTCTTCATCTTCTCGATGTTGCTTGGCGTATCGCTGCAAATCACCAATGGTTTTGCAACGCCCTATATCGAGAGCTTTGCCTCGGTGTCGGATAGTTGGTTTGCAAGCAATCCTACGATGCTTGTATCAATCTCGCAAATCTCGGAGGCTCTCTGTATCCTTATGACCTCGTTCTTCCTGCTTCGTTTTGGCATTAAGAAGGTTATGCTTATCGCCATGTTTGCATGGGTGCTACGCTTCGGTCTTTTTGGCGTGGGTACTACCGAGAGTGTTATGGGCATTGTTGCGCTTATCGCCTCGTGCTTGGTCTATGGTGTTGCCTTCGACTTTTTCAATGTCTCGGGTGCGATGTTCGTACAGCAGGAGGCTCCCAAGGCTATGCAGGGCAGTGCTCAGGGTCTCTTTATGCTTATGACTAACGGTATCGGCGCATCTGTCGGCACATGGATTGCCGGCAAGGTTGTCGATTACTACTGCTCATGGCAGGGCGGTCATCTGCTCTCGCGCCCCGAGTATGCTGATGGCTGGCAGACAACATGGTTTATCTTCGCCGGCTACGCCTTGGTCGTTGCTGTGGCCTTCATGATTCTCTTCCGCTATAAGCACGACCGCAGCAAGCTCGCCGAGTTAAAGCACTAATAGGATAACTATGGCACAACAACCCTTAGCCGAGCGACTGCGCCCACAGAGCTTAGACGACTACATCGGGCAGAGCCATCTTGTTGGCGATAATGGCGTATTCCGCAAGTTTATCGCCTCGGGGAGTGTGCCCTCGTTTATCCTTTGGGGACCTCCCGGTGTGGGCAAGACGACGCTTGCCCGCATTGTTGCCAACGCCCTCGACCGCCCATTCTACACCCTCTCGGCCGTGACGTCGGGAGTCAAGGATGTGAGGGAGGTTATCGAGAAGGCTAAGAATCAGCACCTCTTCAATGCTCGCCCTGCCTTTCTGTTTATCGACGAGATTCATCGCTTCAACAAGTCGCAACAGGACTCGCTGCTCGGTGCTGTCGAGCAGGGCATAGTTACGCTCATTGGTGCTACTACCGAGAATCCCTCGTTCGAGGTTATCTCGCCACTGCTCAGCCGTTGTCAGGTCTATGTGCTCAAGCCGATGAACGACGAGGAGTTACGCACGCTGCTCAACCGAGCGTTGAGCCACGACGAGGAGTTTCGTCGCCGCAGGGTCGAGGTGCGCGAGAGCGAGGCTCTCTTCCGCTTTTCGGGTGGCGATGCCCGCAAACTACTCAATATATTGGATATTATCGCAGGGGCAACCTCGGGAGATATAATCATCGACGACGAGCGCGTTACAGAGTGCCTGCAACAGAATATCGCCCTCTACGATAAGAGTGGCGAGCAACACTACGATGTTATCTCGGCCTTCATCAAGTCGGTGCGAGGCAGCGACCCCAATGCCGCTATCTACTACCTTGCCCGCATGCTCGCCGGTGGCGAGGAGCCGCGATTTATCGCTCGACGCCTGGTCATCTTAGCCTCGGAGGATATTGGTTTAGCCAATCCCAACGCTCTGCTCCTTGCCAATGCATGCTTCGACACGGTGCATAAGATTGGCATGCCCGAGGCGCGTATCACTCTCGCCGAGACGACTATATATTTGGCGACAAGTGCCAAA
This sequence comes from Alistipes sp., assembly GCA_045588005.1. GTDB lineage: Bacteria > Bacteroidota > Bacteroidia > Bacteroidales > Rikenellaceae > Alistipes. The sequence continues at coordinate 2,706 of JAZNDK010000029.1, forward strand.
AGCAACTCCGCATATATGGCTATCAACGAGGCTCTAAGCCTCGTGGAGCACGACACTACAAACCGCCCTGTGCCACTGCACCTACGCAACGCCCCAACCAAGCTTATGGATGAGTTGGGCTACGGTGCCGATTATAAGTATGCCCACGACTACGCCGGCAATTTCGTGCAACAGGAGTTCCTCCCCGAGAGCCTCAGTGGCCGACGCTTCTACACCCCCAATCTGAGCAACGCTCAGGAGCAGCGCATCGCCGAGCGTATGCACGCCTTGTGGGGCGATAAATATGACAAGTAGCACTACCCTATCCTCAAAAATATTGTAGATTTATTATCGATTGTTTTTGTTTGTTGATTTTATTTTTATAACTTTGTAATATGAGATGGCATATTCTATTTAGAATTTGCAGCAAATCATCACAGGACTGAGCGAAAAAATAAACAGATATAACACATTAACAATAAATAAATCATACAATTATGAAACGCTTTTTTACTTTCGTGCTTGCTACAATAGCTTTTGTAGCTTGTACACAGAACGATGTCGAGGAGCTCTCCAACGACCGTCTTGGCATGCCCGAAACGCTAAACGTCGGCTTCGAGGGTGGCGACACACGTATCCAGCTTAACGACATCCGCAAGACGATATGGAATGCCGGCGACGAGGTATCGGTCTTCTACCGCTCGTACGAGAATATGCGTTGGGCCTTTCAGGGCGAGACGGGCGACCGCACAGGCGAGCTAAAGCTTGTCGAGGGCGAGGGTGGCGAGCAGACTATGGATAAGACGGTTGTTGTCTATCCCTACAACGAGAACTACCACATCGACCTTAGCGACGGTGGCGTCGAGGCCTCACTTGCAGGTGTTCAGCAATACATGGAGCGCAGCTATGGCGAGGGTGGTAATATCATGGTTGCCGAGAGCTCGTTCACGCAGTTTATCCTGCGTAGCGTTGTCGGCTGGTTGCGTTTCGAGCTTACGGGCGAGGAGAAGAGCGTCAGCTCTATCACCGTTCGCGGAAACAACGACGAGCAGGTTGCCGGCCTTATCTATATCAATGCCGAGGATGCATCTATCACATTGGCATCGAGCAATATAACCACCGACGAGGATGGTGAAGTGTCGGGAAGCCTTATCTTCGACAATTCTATCCTCACGGAGGTAATCCTCGATTGCGGCGAGGGTGTAGCACTTGGCTCGGAGCCTACGGAGTTTTATGTAGCTGTTCTTCCGCAGACCTTCGAGAATGGTCTAAGTGTAGATGTTGCTTATACCGACGGCGAAATCCTATCGCGCAGCTGCGACTACTTAGAGTTGGAGCGCAACCACATCGTTCCTATCGCTCTTGAAGCAGGGGAGGAAGAGGAGCCCATCTACGACACATGGGGTATTGTCGGCACATTTAACAATTGGAATTCTCCCGATATTACGATGCAGTACATTGCCGAGGAGAATATGATTGTAGCCTACGGCGTGGAGCTCGAAGCAGGTGCAATGTTCAAATTGCGTATGAACGAGACGTGGGACTACAACTATGGTGGTGTAATTGACGACCCATTGACCGTAAATACATCTTACGGGGTAACAAGTGGAGGCTCTAACTTTACTGTCAGCGAGGACGGCATATATGATATATACCTTGATTGGGATACGATGCTTATGTGGTTTATGGAGGCAGGCGTTGTTCCCGACACCTCATTCACTCTTGGCATATGCGGCACATTTACCGATTGGGGAGGGATACCCGATATCGAGATGACCTACGACGAGACCAACGACATTTACTATGCTCTGGGTATTGATATAGAGGAAAATGGCAGGTTCAAAATCCGCAGCAACAATAGTTGGTCTGCTGAGTACAACATCGGTATTGCTGATTCGTCAAAATATATCGACGCGAACTCTTACAAGGAGCTTACTAATTATACGCAAGCATCGACTCATGATATTTGTGTAGCAAATGCCGGCACATACGACATCTATTTCGACATGAACTCTATGACCATATGGTTTATGGTGAGCGGTGTGGATCGCAGCACGGCGACTGAGGATCTCCCCGATGGTTGGGATGGCGTGACTACCTCGGAGATTAGATACACATCTACCGATGGCAATATTGTTCAGCCCTACAATCAGACGGCAGGCTTCGCGGATGCCACAGGTGCTTATCTCGAGATACTCTCGAATGAATATGTCGATGGTGTGGGTACGATAACCTTTGCCGGCGAGCTTGCAATGATTGTATATTATGCATTCCAGAATTGCGACAGCCTAACAAGTGTTACAATCCCCGATAGCGTAACGACGATTGTACATAGTGCATTCAGTGATTGCGACGGCCTAACAAGTGTCACTATGCCCGATAATAGCGTAAAGTATATTGGTGAAAATACGTTTTTCAGTTGCGACAACCTAACGGATGTAAATCTACCCGAAGGTCTCTTGTCACTTGGAAGTTTTGCATTCCAGAATTGTACAAGTCTGACAAGTATCAAACTACCCGATTCACTCGAAGAAATTGGCACATGCCCATTCCATGGATGTACTCGAATCGGGAAGTTCGAGGGCAAATTTGCTACGGAGGATGGTCGTGCTATTATCTACAACAACACTCTTCTCAATTATGCCTGCACGTCGGGTAGCGAATACGACGTTCCCGAGGGTGTAACAGCCATAGGTGACTATGCTTTCTATGGTGCAAATCTCTCAAATGTAACAATATCTGAGGGTGTAACAAGTATTCTTACAGCAGCATTTGCATATGTAAATATCGAAAGTATTACTCTTCCCGAGAGTTTGGAATATATTGATGATGCAGCATTCCAGTCTTGCGAGAGCTTAACCGAGATTGTGATACCCGATAATGTGGAGATAATAGAAAATTACGCCTTTACTTACTGCAGCAGCCTCGAGAGTATAACTATTGGTAGCAGCGTTGGAATTATCGGTATCGAAAGTTTCGGCGGATGTCACAACGTCTCAACTATCTACTCTAAGGCTACAACACCCCCTACGCTAAGTGATGGTACATTCTACGGCCTGCCATGGGATAGTTGCAAGATTTATGTACCCGTGGACTCTTTCAACGCCTACTTATCTAATGAATATTGGAATGAGTTTGCTGACTATATCGTGGGATACAACTACGAAACAGACGAGGAGGTCGAGCTACTACATAGCTATATATCACTCTCATTTGAGGGCCTCACAGAATCTACTGACCCTGCATATCAATATGCTCCGTTATTCTATTGTAATATAGGTAAGGATGTTACCGCCATAAGATATATCATACAAGAAGGCTTTGTAGATAACATCGAGGATTATGCAAGTCTGATTGATAATAGTTCGCTTGGATACGTTACCGGAGGTACCACTGAGTTTGCTTTCAGTTCCGCAGTAGCTACGGGTCGCTACACACTGATTGCCATGACTTATACGGGCGAGGTGGAAGATAAGATACATGGTTCAATGAAATCCGTCAAGTTTATGATTCAGGCAAACGATAGCGATGAAGCTCCCTATTTAGCCGTAGAGCTATATGCTGGTGCAGTTGCTGATTTAATAGGCGACCCATCTTACGAAGCATATTATCCTTCTACAGACTATATGGGTCTTGTAATAGGATCAACCGAAACAGATCTTATAGAGAGTGCAAGAGTTGCCTTCATTCTAAAGAATCATGAAACAGAGGGGCTTACTCCTGCCGAGTGCTTAGAAATACTCAACACATACCAAACATACAATGCTATGAGCTGGTTTAACTTTATTAACCCTATTCAAGTAACTGGTGCAGATTATGTTTGTAATGTATTAGAGGTTACAACTATATTTGGCACAAAACACTACTTCCATTATGATTACAAGGTTCCCACAGGGGAGTCGTCGGATCTGGGAATATTGTAATAACCAAGATAGCGGGCTAAGGCTCGCAACAAAGTGTGCCTGGCTAAAAACAGCTGTTTTGGATAGCCTAACCCTTCAAGAGAGTGACAAATTGTCACTCTCTTTGTGCTAATTTGACACATCACAGGTTTTGGCACAGAGATTGCCACATCCAAAAAGAGACAGAAAATTATTTCAACAACATAAACAAGAACAAAATTATGGCAGTAAAACCACTTTCAGACCGCGTATTGGTAAAGCCCAATCCGGCAGAGGAGAAGACCGCAGGCGGTCTGTTCATCCCCGACACAGCTAAGGAGAAGCCCCTTATGGGCAAAGTAGTAGCCGCAGGCCCCGGCACCGCAGAGGTAAAGATGGAGGTCAAGGTTGGCGACGTGGTGATGTATGGCAAGTATGCCGGCACGGAGCTGAGCTACGAGGGCGAAGAGTACCTCGTGATGAAGCAGTCGGACATCATCGCAGTTATCGAGTAACGACAGCATATAACTAATTAACAAAATCTATAAGAGAGATATGGCAAAAGAGATTAAATATAATGTAGAGGCTCGCGAGCTTCTCAAAGAGGGTGTCGATGCATTGTGCAACGCCGTGAAGGTAACACTCGGCCCTAAGGGTCGCAACGTCATCATCGACAAAAAGTTTGGTGCGCCCCAGATTACAAAGGATGGCGTTACCGTAGCCAAGGAGGTAGAGCTCGAGGACACATTCGCAAATATGGGTGCTCAGATGGTACGCGAGGTAGCATCTAAGACAAACGACGATGCCGGCGATGGTACAACAACAGCTACCGTACTTGCGCAGTCGCTAATCTCGGTAGGTATCAAGAATGTTACCGCAGGTGCTAACCCCATGGACCTTAAACGAGGTATCGACGCTGCTGTTGCTAAGGTTGTCGAGTCGCTCAAGGCCCAGAGTCAGGTTGTAGGCTCGGACTTCGACAAGATCGAGCAGGTAGCTACAATCTCGGCAAACAACGACCGCAAGATTGGTAAGCTTATCGCCGAGGCTATGGCCAAGGTGAACAACGAGGGTGTAATCACCGTCGAGGAGGCTAAGGGCACAGAGACGCATGTCGATGTTGTTGAGGGTATGCAGTTTGACCGCGGTTATATCTCGGCATACTTCATCACCGACACCGAGAAGATGGAGGCGCAGCTCGACAAGCCCTACATCCTTATCACCGACAAGAAGGTATCGACGATGAAGGAGATTATGGGCATCTTGGAGCCCGTAGCGCAGAGCGGCCGCTCGTTGCTCATCATCGCCGAGGATGTCGATGGCGAGGCACTTTCAGCCCTTGTTGTCAATAAGTTGCGTGGCACGCTTAAGATTGCGGCATGCAAGGCACCCGGCTTTGGCGACCGTCGCAAGGAGATTTTGGAGGATATCGCAACGCTCACAGGCGCAACGGTGATATCTACGGATAAGGGCATGAAGCTTGAGGATGCCGGCTTGGAGGCTCTCGGTACTGCCGAGAAGGTTACCCTCAACAAGGAGAACACCACGATTGTCGATGGTGCAGGCTCTAAGGAGGCTATTGCTGCCCGCGTACAGCAGATTCGCGCATCTATCGAGAATGCATCGTCGGATTACGACCGCGAGAAGCTTCAGGAGCGTTTAGCAAAGCTCGCAGGTGGTGTTGCCGTACTCTACGTTGGTGCTGCTACCGAGGTAGAGATGAAGGAGAAGAAGGATAGAGTCGATGACGCTTTGGCAGCTACGCGTGCCGCTGTCGAGGAGGGTATCGTGCCGGGTGGTGGTGTAGCCTACATCCGTGCCGTAGAGACACTCAACGGTTTCAAGGGCGAGAACGACGACCAGACCACAGGTATCCAGATTGTTAAGCGTGCTATCGAGGAGCCTCTGCGTCAGATTGTGGCTAATGCCGGTGGCGAGGGTTCGGTAGTCGTTAATAAGGTCAAGGAGGGCACGGGCGCCTTCGGCTACAACGCTCGTGACGACCGCTACGAGGATATGCTTGCAGCGGGTATCATCGACCCGACGAAGGTGTCGCGCGTGGCTTTGGAGAATGCTGCATCTATCGCCTCGATGTTCCTCACTACGGAGTGCGTCTTAGCCGAGAAGAAGGAGGATAACCCTCTTCCCGCTATGCCCGCAGGCGGCGGTATGGGCATGATGTAATATCGCGCTAAACTGATGATTATTGGAGGTGGCTATAAGTTAATTAGTCACCTTCACTTTTATTATAAGGGTGAAAAAGATGTAATTTTAGACCCGCGAAGTTAAACCCATTCTTAGAGTGTTAGATCAAAGTTACACCCCGACCAAGGGTTTAGCGATATGTGTCTATTGCAGACTACGCCCTCTTCCGAGGAGATAACAAGATGGAGGTGCGACTCAGGAGCATCACCAATGTACTTCACTTCGGGCAGTGAGTGAGGAATAGCACATATGAATATCGACAGTGTGTCGGCCGATGCGCTCTCAAAGAGGATAGCACCTCGATTCTTGAAAGAGTCGGGACACGATGTAAGTTTCGAGCCAATGGGGGCAACCTCGTCACGATACTTATCGAAATAGACACGCTCTCCATCGCGCATAGCCTCACACATGACATATAGGTTGTAACGCCACTCCTCTTTATCCCCTTTTACAGTAATTTTATAGGTCTGCATAACTCAAAAATTTCACTCTTTCGCATAAAACTTTGCCACAAAAATAATAATAATTTGCAGATTTTGGTTTTTTGTTGTAAATTTGCAGACTATTTGTGCTGAAATGGAGCAGATTGCTTTATATACGATAGCTTACAAGGGACTCAAAAATGGCGAGTATGACTTTGATTTTCAGGTCGATAACAAGCTTTTTGAGGCCTACGAAGCCGAGGAGATACTCGGCGGCAATTGTTGTGTGAAGGTAAGACTTAAACGCAGCGAGTCGATGTTGGCCTCCAACATCGAAATTCGTGGCGAGGTTATTTGCGAGTGTGACCGCTGCTTGGAGGAGTGCTCTCTGCCAATCGACTACTCGGGAGAGCTCGTTGTGAAGTTCTCCGACGAGACTGACTACTACGATGGCGAGGTGATGTGGATATCTCCGTCGGAGGATATGCTCAACCTTACACAATATATATATGAGAGTATCATTCTCTCGCTACCATACAGCCGCGTACATGCCGACGGAGAGTGTAACCCCGACATGTTGGTTGCCGAGATTAGCGAGGAGGAGCTCGAAAAGTTGGAGGCCGCAGCAGCAGAGAACGATGTGGTGAGCCTCGACGAGCACAACCGCTCGATACTCGAAGCCCTGAAACAGGAACTCGAAGAGAGCGAGCGATAGATTGAAAAAAGGTTTCAAGCGAGAGTCTATCCGTCAGGCTATCGCGCGAAAACAACGAAACATAAAACTTAAAAATTATATTGTAAAATGGCACATCCTAAACACAAAGTCTCTTCAACACGTCGAGACAAGAGAAGAACTCACTACAAGGCAGTAGTTCCCACCGTAGTAACATGCTCAAACTGCGGTTCAGCAGTACTCTACCACCGCGTATGCCCCGAGTGTGGTTTCTATCGCGGTAAGCTCGCTATCGAGAAGAAGGCTGCTGAGTAGTCTTCACAAAACAAAAAGGGCACAACCGCATGTCGGTCGTGCTCTTTTTCTATTATCTACACTACACACCACCAAAATCTGGACTTTATGATTAGAATAGGTATCGACGCCATGGGTGGCGATTTCGCCCCCGAAGTAGCTATCGAGGGCGCAGTAATGTCGCTCGCAAAGATTGACAAGAGTAGCCGTATAGTGCTCTTCGGCGACGAGCCCCGCATAGTCGAGCTTCTGAAGAAGCATGGCTGCCCCGCCGAAAAGTTCGACATCGTACATACCACCCAAACTATCGAGATGGGCGACCACCCCGCTAAGGCCTTCGTCGCAAAGCGCGACTCGAGTATCACGGTAGGCTTCCGCTATCTCTCCGAGGGCAAGATCGACGGATTCGCAAGTGCCGGCTCGACAGGTGCTATGATGGTAGGCTCGATGCAGGTGATAAAACCTATCGATGGCGTGATACGCCCCGTGCTTGCAACACTAATCCCCACAATATCGTCGGAGAAGGGCTTGCAGCGTGGCGTGCTCATGGATGTAGGTCTTAATGTTGATGCTAAGCCCGAGGTGCTTGCTCAGTATGGTCTGCTTGGCTCTATCTATGCTAAGTCGGCTCTCGACATGGAGAACCCGCGCGTCGCCCTGCTCAACATAGGCGAGGAGGAGGGCAAGGGCAATGCCCAGGCTAAGGCTACATACGACCTTATGAAGGCCGACACGAGGTATAACTTCGCAGGCAACGTCGAGGCTTCCTACATCTTCACAGGCAAGATTGCAGATGTCGTGGTTGCCGACGCCTTTGTGGGCAACAGCATCCTCAAAATGGCCGAGGCACTCTACCGCATCAACTTCCGTTTGGGTGGCGGCAAGCCTCGTATCAAAAACTTCCTCAGACCCCTGCTCGGCCGAATAGTGCCCAAGCTCTATTGGCAGCAGGACTTCTGGGATGCAATGAATGCCGAGAGTGTTGGCGGACTCCAAGTTATGGGCGTTAATGCTCCCGTGATGATTGGCCACGGCAGCTCGTCGGCACGCGCTATATGTAGCATGATTCTATCTATGGAGCGCGACATACGCAGTGACTTCCCCTCGAAGTTGCGCGAGGCACTTAAAGAACACAACAACGACTAAGAGTATGAGAGTAGCTAAATATTTATGGATGCTCACTGTGGCATTTGCTCTTATGATGATAGGATGCGAAGAGCCCGATAGCCCCACACCTCCCAGCGACAACACCGAACAGAAGGGCGACCAAGAGAACCAAGGCGACGAAAACCAAGGCGACGAAAACCAAGGCGGCGAAAACCAAGGCGGCAAGGATATGGAGTGGAAGGAGCCTCTGCCCGAGGCTACATACGCACTTGCAGGTCGCATAACCGCTTCGGACTTTCTTAGTTTCAGCGATGGCCGACGTAACGACTACATCTCATTCTACGACGAGATTACTTTCCACACGCTCTACATCGACCTATACACAGCCGAGAGCAACACGATTGTTCCGGAGGGCCGCTACCCTCTTGCCGACAACTTCGACAACGCAGCATACCGTGAATACACCTACCTCTCGCTAATACCCAACGGCGAGCTCTATCGTTTCACGGATGGCTGGGTCGAGGTTATGGCAGACGAGAATGACCCCTCGGGATATACACTTCATAAGATTCGAGCCTACTTCACAATGGAGTCGGGCGAAACAGTATCGTTGGACTACACGGGTACTATTATAACCAACAGCTAAACAGATAGGAAAGCGCATAGAAGAGTGAGGATGACTAATTTACTTTTTAGTCATCCTCATCTATTTTTGGAGAACGGATAGAAAAGGTCGCTGCATCAATCAGCAGTTACCCTATTTATCCTCAGAATGGTTTACAACCAATCCGAGGCGTTTACGACGTTCTTTGGGGCATTGGGCACATTGTCGAAATAGCTGAAACCGGTCAATGCTTCGAGCTCCTTGATGGAGATTATATCGCGTGACTCAGGCTTATGGCCCTTCTCCTGCTCGTGGCATATAACAAAGGCTGCACACTGAAGCTCGTCTGCCGAGCAATCCTTAACGCTCTTACCCGAGTTACCACTTTTAGTACGAAGCAGAGCATAGTAGAACATCGTTGGGCGCGACACATCGCTACGACCGCCATACGATATCTTCGCAGGATTTGCCGTATTACCATACTTATCGGTATAACGCTCGAAGTAGCAGCCAACAACCTCATAGAGAGTATCTCGGCAGACAAGGTCGTCTATATGATCTTCGAGGTTGTTCCACGCACCACCTCCCGTATTAAATGTATCGGAGTACTGCGGGGCGATATTCGAGTAGTAGAAGACCTGCTTGTTGGTCTCCTTAGAGCATGTTCGCTCTGCCGAGCCGAGCATATGGCCCTTATTGCAACCTCCGCCCGTACTCTTGCTCGAAAGCTGAATATCGGATGGTATCTGGGGGTCTTTCTTATAGGACTCGCTACGCCCCGAGTCGCCGACATACATCGAGTGGCGCGGTGCTGCAACCCACATCGGGCAGTGGTGTTCGCTACTGAAACATACCGAGTAATTGCGAGCCGTAGCCGTACGCTGTGCATTACGTTCGCCACCTGCGCATAGGTGGTGAGCATAGTAGTATGTGGTGTTCCTGTCATCACGACCATCGGCATCGACATCAGCCTCCGAGGGGAGCTCAAACCAGCCACTACGATAGCGCGTACCTTTGTTCGTATCGCCACTATCACCGCCATCGTCATCATTATCCTCATTATCATCGCCATCATCGCCCGTACCACCAAACGAGATTAGCTCTCCGCCTCTACCTGTCGAGAGTCTAAGATCATCGACACGATAGGCACTCGCCACGCTTGGCTCAAACTTGATAAACAATCGTTCGGGGACTCTATCCAACGAGAAGTCGGCCGAAGCGATATTCCACCTGCCGGGCTCAGTGCCCTCAAAGGTGTAGTCGAGAGTGTGCCACAGGGTGTTGTCATCCGAGATAGCTACGCTAAACTCCTTAGTCGAAAAGTAACTATCGCCATCCTTTATATACTTCTGGCTACCAAATTCGAGGTGCAGGTTGCGCTGCTCTGCACTAAGCTCTATATTTTCGACAACAAGGTAAGACTTATTACCAAAGAAGATGTTGTTTAGGCCCGAGCCTGCATAATCGGAGTACTTGCTGCCATCGGAGTTAGCATTGTTACGCACCGTAACACCGTAACCCGAATAGGAGATACTCTCGGCCGCAGGGCCCTGAGCATTTACGAACTCACTAAACTGATCGATGTAGGGCCAATATGAGCCTCCGCCATAGCTTTGTGTCGCCACCTCGCCGTCTAAATCGTCGTAGTAGAGCTCCTCGTAGGTATCTGCCGCGCCCTTATTAAGGTTCATAACAGCCATAGGAAGGATGTGGTTTCGCCTAATATCGACACTCTTGGTCGTGCTAAGCGTTACAAGTTCTCCGCCTTCACACTCTACATCGACAGTAATGCCGCGCGAGTAATCCTGCGGCGGCAAAGTGATATAGAATGCCGTGGGCTCACTACCTAGCACAACACCATCGCCACAGTCGAGCACCACCTCCTGATACGACTCATCGCCCTCGGCAACGACTATCATCTCGGCCGTGGCTGTATCCATATATACCGGACCGACAACCTGCTCCTCGTTATTTCCTCGAAGCCTCAACGATGTAACCCTCTCGCCACTACCAACGAGCTGAATTTTTATCCAGCCACAGACGCTAAGCAACGTAAATTGCTTGAAATCGCACTGCGCAACCATAATATTTGAGCCTACACCATAGCTACCGTCGGTGTAGTGTTGCACATCGGGTAGTTCGCTCTCCAAGTCGCCATTCGAGGGGGTAATGATATAATCTCTGTTATAGGGATAGGCAACGACTATGGTATCTATCGCCGTAGTAGCCTCGGCCGAGGCTACCCTATGCAGCTCAGCTATGCGCACTCCCGACTCGCCGCTATACTCCCACTTTTGGTTAGCATCAGAGCGGTAGAATACCGAGACTACATCTCCTGTGTTCCATACGGTTTTAAGCTCTTCGTCGAGCTGTATGCGGGTGTCGCCACCCTCGAAACCTCCGATTAAAGTGCTATAATCCTCTGCACGCTCCACCTTCTCCACATCGCTATCTACGGTTGTACACGCCACAACAACTGCCATGATAGCAAGAAATCGTAATATACTCCTCATTATAATCGAAAATTAAGTATTGACAAAAAGCTATACAAAGGTAGTAAAACAATTCTACATATAACTAAAAATGACATACAATTTTGGGTCGCCCAGAGACTGAACGACCCAAAAATAGAGCTATGAACACCTAACTACGGCAGGGGCACTACATTTGCAAAGCCCATAAACGCCATGGCAAGGAGGCTCGCCGTGATTAGCGCGATAGGCACGCCACGGAGTGCCTGAGGCACATCCTCGACATCTAACCTCTCGCGGATACCGGCAAAGAGCACCAACGCCAAAGCAAAGCCCAAGGCCGTAGCTATGGAGTAGATAACGCCCGTGAGCAGGTCAAAATCCTTCTGTGTCATAAGTATGGCAACACCCAACACGGCGCAGTTGGTCGTGATGAGCGGCAGGAAGATACCCAATGCCTGATATAGGGCGGGAGATACCTTTTTGAGGACTATCTCGACCATCTGCACAAGGGCGGCAATGACCAAGATAAAGACGATGGTCTGCATATACTCGATGCCAAAGGGTATGAGTATGTAGTTCTGCAAGCACCATGTCACCACCGCCGCAAGTGCCATGACGAAGGTTACGGCCATGCCCATGCCGAGCGATGTCTCAACCTTTGACGACACGCCGAGGAAGGGGCAGATGCCGAGGAACTGCGAGAGTACCACGTTATTGACGAAGATAGCACCTATGACAATGGCGATAAGCGTGATAGGGGCGGCCTCGACCATGCCCGTCTCAAATGCGCTGATTACCTCTTTCGAAATATTGATTGTATCCATACTTTATCTACGTGTTACTATCGTTTTGCAATTTTGTTGAACAATACCATGAGGTAGCCCAAGGCGAGGAAGCCACCCGGGGCGAGGACAAAGACCAGAGGCATGACGTCGGGTGCGAACGAGAAGCCGAAGATAGCTCCCGAGCCCAATATCTCGCGCACTGCGCCGATGACCGTGAGCGATAGGGTGAAGCCCAAGCCTATGCCAATGCCGTCGAGGGCCGAATCCCACACGCCATTCTTCGAGGCAAAGGCCTCCGCACGACCCAAGATGATACAGTTTACCACGATAAGCGGGATAAAGACACCAAGCGAGGCATAGAGCGACGGAACATAAGCCTTCATCAACATCTCGATAATGGTAACAAATGATGCGATAACCACGATGAATGCGGGGATACGCACCTTATCCGGTATCAGGTTCTTGATGAGCGATATAACCATGTTCGACATGATAAGCACAGCCATAGTAGCCACACCCATACCCATACCGTTGATAGCCGTAGAGGTGACACCCAACGTGGGACACATACCGAGCACAAGAACAAACGTAGGGTTCTCCTTGAGTATTCCCTTAGTTATAAGTTGTAGTTTACTCATTGCTTATCTCTCCTTTCTGAGCCTCTGACTCCTCAATATTGTTACTATCGGCCGCAGGAAGCGTAGCTCCACTTATGCCATCGCCTTCGCTCCACTGCTCAGCCGCAGCACCTTGCGCCACAGTTACGGTAGCTCCCGACTTAGCATCATCGCTGGTAGGAAGCTCTCGCTTAGCCCAGAGATAACCCGCATAGGCAGTCTCGATAGCATTGGCATATGCGCGCGACGATATTGTCGAGCCTGTGAGCGAATCGAATGAACCACTCGCATCATCCTTCTTAACCTTGAAGACCATCGTCTGAGGATTATTACCTATAACGCTACGCTCCAAGACGTTACCCTCGGCTGTCATATTTGCGCCAAGACCCGGTGTCTCCTTCTGCGAGAGGACCTTAACACCACTGATGGTTGTACCCTCGTCGCCTTCGACAAAGCCTACCATAAGCAGAACGCGGTCGCCGTAACCGCTCTTTGTGATGCTCGGGGCCTCAACAGCATAGCCTACGACCTCACCCGAACTACGGCTTACTTTCGTAACGTTAATATTTAGCGTTCCGTCGTTGATGGCACAGTTAAACTCCTCGTACGAGGCCTCGCCCTCGAACGCAGGCAAAACATCCAACTTAGCCTGCGCCTTGTTAGCATTCTCCGTATTGAGTATTGTCTCGAAAGTAAGGTCATTGACCAAACCTACAAGCAGAGCCGATACGGCGGTAATGGTGAAGAGCACCAAAACCATATTTTTCAATGAACTTTTCATGACTCCTCCTCCAATTATTTAGCTCCGAAACGCTTCGGACGACAATACTTGTTGATTAGCGGTGTGGCAGCATTCATAATAAATATCGCGAACGACATACCCTCGGGATATGCACCCCACAGACGGATAATCATCGTTAATAGGCCGATACCCACACCATATATTATCATGCCTCGATGCGTCATGGGCGATGTAGAGTAGTCCGTAGCCATGAAGATAGCACCAAGCAGAGCACCTCCTGCCAAGATGTGGAAGAGCGGCAATTTATAGAGCAGCTCACCACCCTCGCCGATAGCCACACATAGCGCGAAGAGAGCCATCGTACACAACACCGATACAGGAATATGCCACGATATAACCCTACGGCAGAGCAGATAGATACCACCGAGGATAAGTGCGAATGAACCAATCTCGCCCATCGAGCCGTTCATATGTCCGCCAAGCATCGCCACAAAATCAATATCGCTGACACCATACATGCCGGCCTTAACATCGGCGAGCATCGTCGAGCCTGAGAGTGCATCAGGAACAGCCGTAGTCCAGTCGGTCATCTGCACAGGGTAGGCGATAAGCAGAAAGATACGACCCGTAAGTGCAGGATTAAAGGGATTGCAGCCCAAGCCTCCGAAGGTCATCTTGCCGATACCGATAGCTACGAGAGCTCCGATAAGCACAATCCACCACGGAATACCCACAGGGAGGTTAAAGGCCAAGAGCATACCCGTAACCACCGCCGAGAGGTCGCCGATAGTGCTACTACGCTTAAAGAGAAATCGCTGAATAAGGTACTCAAAAAGTACACATGCTACAACCGCAATAGCCGTGGTTAGCAACACACGCCAGCCAAGCACATAGGTCGAAACCGCAAGGGCCGGAAGCAGTGCTAAGACCACATCGCCCATAATGCGGCGCGTAGATTCGCCACCGTGGATATGGGGTGAGGGTGCAGCAAAAAGTCTGGTTGCCATAATCTATATCTTTTTATCTTTGTTCTCTACTACTTTTTCATTGCACGCGCGCGTATGTTTGTCATCACCGTCTGCTTGCCGATGCGGATATAGTCCAACAGCGGCAGATTCGAGGGACAGGTATATGAACAACAGCCGCACTCGATACAATCTATCGTATTGTGCTCCTCGGCTCTATCCCAAAGCTGCTTGCGTGCCAACTTCGAGAGAAGGTAGGGTTCCAAGCCCATGGGGCACACCGACACACACTTTGCACACTTGATACATGCCATCTCCTCGCCGCGCGGAGTCTCCTCGCCCGAGATGATCGTAACACCCGAGCAACCCTTGATAATGGGAGCGTCGATATCTACTACTGCTCGACCCATCATAGGACCACCATTGAGCACCTTAACATCGCCCTCGGGAAGACCGCCCGCATGGTTGATAAGAGTCTTGAACGGCATGCCGAAGCGAAGCAAGCAGTTGTGCGTATGGGCCAAACCCTTACCCGTGATTGTCACCACGCGCTCGATAAGTGGCTTGTTCTTCTGCACAGCCTCATACACAGCTACGGCAGTCGAGGCGTTGCATACCACAGCACCTACCGAGATAGGCAGTGCCGGCGGAGGCGCCACCTGTCGGCCTGTAACAGCTGCTATGAGCTGCTTCTCGCCACCCTGAGGATAGCGCGTTTTGAGGGGCATAACCTCGATACCGCGATAGTTACCCTTAGCTATAAGGTCGCGAAGATGCGCCACAGCATCGGGCTTATTATTCTCCACACCGATAACGGCACGCTCCACACCGAGTGCTCGCACCAAAATCTCAACACCCGTGAGTAGCTCCTCGCCCCTCTCGAGCATCGTTCGATAGTCCGACGTGAGGTATGGTTCGCACTCCACACCGTTGATGATAAGTATCTCGGCCTTCTGTCCATCGGGAACAGTAAGCTTAACGTGCGTGGGGAATGTTGCACCGCCCATGCCGACAACGCCGGCATCCTTAATCTTTGCGATAATCTCAGCAGGGGTCAGCGTACACTCTCGCTTCAGCTCCTTCGAGCGGTCGATACTCTCGACCCACTCGTCGCCCTCGCGCTTGATAACAATCATCTGACGACGCAGACCCTGACCATTGGGATAGATATCCACAGCCTTGACTGTACCCGAAATGGGCGAATGGATATTAGCCGACACAAAGCCCGTAGCTTGTGCTATAAGCTGACCCGTAAGCACCTTGTCGCCCTTTGCAACGATAGGCGTAGAGGGTGCTCCGATATGTTGAATCATGGGTATTGCCACCTCGTCGGGCAGCTCCATAACCTCGATAGCCTTATCCTTGCTCCAAGCTTTGTTGTCCGACGGATGAATACCGCCTATTGGAAATGTTCTCATGATGTAGCTCTATTTTTCGGTTTAGGCCTTACTCTCTGTACTATTTGTCGTGCTCTGCTTAGGCTCCTTAGCCTCCTTAGGCAGCGGCTCCATGTTTACGATATGGATAGCTCCTGTAGGGCACTCATTGACGCACTTACGACACAACTTACACTTCTCGGGATCGATATAGGCAAGACTGCTATCGATGGTAATAGCTCCGAAGGGGCAGACCTTCTCGCACTTACCACAGCCGATACATCCCGCCTTGCAAGCCTTCATCACCACAGCACCGCGGCTCTTCGAGCGGCATGCCACATAGATAGCTCTATTCTTCGGCCACTTCTTGCGAAGCTCGATAAGAGCCTTGGGGCAGGCCTTCACACAAGCTCCACACGCCGTACACTTGTCGGGATCAATCTCGATAAGGCCTGTTGTGGGGTTCATCGTTATCGCTCCAAACTGACATGTAGCGACGCAATCGCCATAGCCCAAACAGCCAAAGGCACACGCCGACTCACCCACATAGAGGGTGTTTACCACAGCACAGCTACGCGCACCGTCGTAGTGATTGACCTTGGGTCGCTTGTCGCACGAGCCACCACAACGCATGGTCGCCACCTGAGGACTCTTCTCGGGAGCTGACTTACCCAAATAACCGGCGATAGACATCATCGTAGGGCCTCCTGCCACAGGGCAGTAGAGCGACGCGATGTCATCACGCTTTACCAAAGCCTCAGCCATAGAGCGACAGCCCGCAAAGCCACAGCCACCACAGTTTGCACCCGGCAACATCTTCTCAACATCGTCGATGCGAGGGTCTTCCTCGACCTTAAATCGCTGAGCGACGAAGTAGAGGATAACAGCCAAGATGCAACCCAACACGCTGAGTGTTAGGATTGTTAATAATAATGTGTTCATTACTCCTTTATAATTGTAAATTGTATTTTTCTCTCAATATGTCTGCGCAGCAGGTAGAGCAACAGATAATAAACAGTAATACCAGCCAAGGTTATCATTGCAGCAGCACCATCCTCCATACCGAGAGCCTTAGCTCCGATAAGCAGGCCCATAAGCACAAGTAGAGGCACGACATATCCCAAAACCACCGAGGCTACACCCATCGCGCGATGCAACAGAGCCACCACAACGCTCTCGCCCACCGAGAACTCCGCCGCGCGAGGTGTCTGCACCTCAATCACTCGCTTCTCGCCGCTTGTGCCGCAAATACCCTTAGCATGGCATCCGCTACATGCCGTCTCTCTATCGACAACGACAAATACCCTATCGCCATCAACCCTCTCAACACGGCCTCTATGCTGTATGCTCTGACGCATCGACATATCTACTCTATTTCTCCCCTTTACTTAGGATGATAAGTGCTCCTATGACACCAGGCAACCACCCACAGCCACACAATAGCAGCACGATAAGTATCGAGCCACACCCCCTATCAGCGACTGCTAAAAAGGGTAAGAATATAACAAGTAGTGCGCGACCGAATGACATGGTTCTACTCTGTTACAGGCCGACGACTCGTTAATCGCCGTAATGATTTACAAGAGGCATAAGCCACTCATGACCAAAGGCGCAGGGCGACAGACGCAACACGGGTGGGAACTGATAGCGTTTCTTCTCGTTCTGCATAATCATCGAGTGAATCTTCTCGACAACAGCCGAGTCGAAGCCGGCGTTTACAATCTCCTCGCGGTGCTGTTTCTTCTCGATCATACGGAAGAGAATAGCGTCTATAACCTCGTAGTGGGGCAAAAAGTCGCTATCCTTCTGATCGGGGCGAAGCTCCGACGAGGGCTCTTTGTTGATGATATTCTCGGGTATTACGCCGCCGAACGTATCGTTGATATATCGAGCAAGGTCGTATATCTCGCCCTTGTATAGGTCACCCGTCGGGCTGAACGTACCCGCAGTATCGCCATAGAGGGTACACCAACCCAAAGCATTCTCGCTCTTGTTCGACGAGTTAAGGAGCATATATCCCGTCTTGTTCTGCAAGGCCATAAGCATTGTGGTACGGATGCGCGACTGGATGTTCTCCTCAGTGGCATCAAACTCCGTACCTCCGATAACGGGCTGCAGCGTGCCGACAATCGAGTTGTAGGCATCGACAATGGGAAGCACGCTGTACTCCACGCCGAGGTTCTCGGCGAGCTGCTTTGCATCCTCCACACTATCGTTGGGAGTAAAGGGAGAGGGCATAAGCAGAACTCTCACATTCTCCTTGCCGAGAGCTCCGACAGCCAAGCATGCAACCACCGCCGAGTCTATACCTCCCGAGAGACCCACGCAGGCCTTCGAGTAGCCATTCTTAACGAAGTAGTCGTGCAGGCCGAGACACGCTGCTCGGTAGATGATGCGCGTGCGGTCGTTATAGGGCGAGAAGGGTATCTCGATAGCCTCGTGGAGGTCGTCCATCTCGAAGAACGACAAATCCTCCTCGAAACTCTTCATGACCATCACAAGCTTACCATCGCTATTGAGAATACCCGACGTACCATCATAGACGATATCGCCTGCACCACCAACCTGATTCACAAGGATAAGGGTCTTACCCTCGGTAAAGGCAAAGCGACTCATCTTATCGAAGCGACGCGTGAGAATACCCTTGCCATAGCGGCGGGCATTTACCGAGATTATTGCATCGACATCCTCATCTACATCCTCGATATGGCTCAGGTCGTCACCCACAACCACTTTGAGAGCATGACCTGCAATATGCACCGTCTGGCTACCTATCGACGAGCCTACTATATAGCCCATCTCACGACGAGCCGTAACATGACGCTTGCCGATATACTCTATCTCACCACGTTGGTCGATAAAGGCTGCGGCACTAACAGCACCCTCGGCCGTAAGGTAGGGAGTACCTACAATAGCCGAGATACCGTTGCAGTGCTCAGCTATACGCTCGACAGCCTCCTCGCAGAGGGTCAAAAATGTGGTCTTGGTCAAAAGTCCGTAAGCCGGAGTTCCCGATACGGCAAACTCGGCAAAAACAACCAAATCGGCACCATTGCGCTTGGCACTCTCGATTGCTGCTATAATCTTATCGGCATTTGCATTGATTGCACCTACCGTAAAGTTAAGCTGGGCTAATGCTATCTTCATATAAATCAATAAAAAATCAATTCTTATCCACGATCCTATACCTATGGTATAGTATAGTCGCGACAAAGGTAGTAAAAATTTAATGAATTAGGAAGAGAGGGCCCTAAAAAGGTATCTTTTTTTAGATGATTGCGTCGAGCGCGACAAATAAGCGAGAAAAATATGAGGGCAAAAGTGTTAAAAGGCCTCATTTACACCGACTACAACCCCGAATGTATTGCGACCAAAGCCAAAGTCGATACGCAGATTTGAGCGTCGGCGAAACTCCCATCTAAGGCCCACGCCGTAGCTCGGAAGCACCCTGCTCCAATCCACCGTTTCGCCCTCGGAGAGGAGGAGTCCTGCACCACCCCACGCCACACATCCGAGCCTGTTCCAGATGCGCTGTCGAAGTTCCAACTGTGTGGATATAAGGTTGTTGCCATTGTACCTACCCAAGTAATATCCGCGCATACGATAGTCATCGCCAAGCTGTGCTCTGAGCATCCACGGGGTAGCCTCGGAGTGAAACTCGCCATAGAGGTCGTAGGCTAAGGTTGCACCACGCCAAAGGGGCTGATATGCATCGAATACGACCACCGCCTGCCAGAGGTTATGCCCCGTATCGTTTATAAAACGGGGGCGAACAACAAACTCAACGCCGGCATATATACCTCGTTGCGGCCCGGTGATAACATCACGCGAGTCGTAGGCAAAGTTAGCTCCTATGCCCGCCGTAGATACCACCTTGGCATGACCATCAAGAATCATCGAGGCATAGTCATCGAGCTTAACACTGCCTAAATAGTGATAATCTGCATATAGGCCGATATAAGTATTACGCGCTATGGCATAGTTATATCTCAACCAAGCGTAGTGGTGCTTTGCTGTATATTTACCACACTTCTCGGCACTCGACTGCTCGAAGGTCAAGCCCCAAATCTTGGTCGGCGTTGAGCTCGTGTCGATACGATAGAAGAGTCTGTGCCGCCCCGTACCCAAGAAGTTGCTTCCATCGATAGTAACACGATAAAAACCTGTTATTGAAGCTGTTGCCGAGAGCTCCAATCGCGACGGCTGCACTTGTAGCGACATACGCGGGGTGCGATACTCCATGCTTCCGATAACGGCCAATCTGAGGCTCGTTGTCGAGGAGTAGGCAGGCCCTCCGATTATCGAAAAACCTACGCCATGACCTACATCCCGTGGCTCGGCCGTAGCATAGTTTTCAATCCACTTGAAAAACCTATTCTGCCGGCCACCGCCACCAAGAATCGAATTATCGATAGGGGTATAATTGACAACGAGCGTATCACCTCCAATGATACGCTCTTCGCCCTGCTGTGCAGATAGTTCTCCGACGATAAACATCGCCAGAGTTATAAGGAACATCCTGCACCTCATACCTAATCGCTATCTGAGCTTGTCTGCCACGTTGAGAAATCTCTGCTGCTCAGCCTCGCTCATCTCGCCCTTGTGGAAATAGACTAACTCTCCGGAGCGCGTGATAAGGATTATAACAAACTGATTATCACAATCTCCCAAACGCCATGCACTACTAATCCAATGATCCGGATCGCACAGAATAGTAGCCCCATTTTTGGCCGTGCGAGCATCTGCAATCTTACGCACCAACGAGTTGGGATAGACCGCATCTTTGAGGTTTACGATACCGAAGCCCTCGATATTGGGACCCTCCAAACGTTTATTCTCCTCGATCCAAGTGATAAAGTCGTGGTTCTGCTTGGGCACTTCGGGATCGACATAGAAGATAAGCAAATTCTTCTCGCCCCACCACGGCAGACGCGCCTTCTTGGTATCCAAATCCTGTACCTCGACATTACGCACCTTGCGGGGCAGAGCTTGCGCCGAAGCCTCAAATGCAAAAGAGAGTGAGGCTGCCAAAACGAGTAAAACTATCTTTAATTTCATAATATCGGATGTAATGTGTTTAACTATTTGTGCAAAGGTATAAAATAATTGTGGATAATAACCACTGCAACACAATGTTTTTGCTCAAAAAAACAAAATTAGGAAGTTATAATTATTTAATTAAAATGAACAGCCAATTTTACTCAATCAAACCACCTCCCCTCGGATAAAGCCAAAGCAATTTGTCACTCTTCAAAAATTATACTATCTTTGCCAAAAGAGAATTTTTGTAAGTGATGAAACAGCGTATTTTGTTTATATGCCTCGGAAATATATGTCGCTCACCGGCTGCCGAGGCCATGCTTCGACTGCTTGTAAAACGCGCAGGTCTTGAAGATAGAGTCGAAATTGACTCGGCAGGAACCTATGGCGGTCATCGTGGCGAACGCTCCGATGTGCGCATGCGCCGTGCTGCCGCAGCTCGAGGTATCGAGATGACGCACCTCGCACGGCAGGTGCGCGAAGAGGACTTCGAGCTCTTTGACCGCATTATAGCCATGGATGACAACAACTACGAGGCACTCTTTCGCTTAGCCCCCGACCGCATGGCACAGCAGAAGATTTTCCGTTTCCGAGAGTATCTCCGCCACTACCCCGATTGGAGCTATATACCCGACCCCTACTACGAGGGACACGAGGGCTTCGAGCTTGTTCTCGACCTCTTGGAGGATGGCTGCGCCACACTCGTCGAAGAGCTACAAAACGAGGTCTAATGATTAGTGATATAGACAAAAAAAGTCCGATGCAACGTATCAGCATCGGACTTTTCTTTTCGAATCTGAGGGGGGGGGTAATTACTCACTCTTCTCGACAGTTACCACATCGAAAGCTATCTCATCGGCAACAATAGGCTCCTCGATGGTGACACCTTCGGGAAGGCCTTCGGGGCGCACAAAGGGAGAGTTTACCTCGACCTTTGCAGGCTGCTCTGTTACAACATCCTCCTTAACGGTAGGCCATAGCGCGGGCTTAACGACACCAAACATCAACCAAGCTACGAGCATCGTAACTATGATATTGAAGGTCTGAGCACCGAGGAAGGCGTAAAGAGCGTTACGGTTCTCCTTAGAGATAATATCCTTCAAACGTGTATCCATACCGATACATACGAACGATAGCGAGAAGAAGAACGTAGAGAAGGTCTTAGCCATAGATGTCTCGATAATCTTACCCTTGGCATCGAGCGTCAAGAGCTCCTGCGTCTGCAAAATGCTGAACACAGCCGACGCGATAACAAAACCGAGGATAAACTTGGGGAACTTCTCCCATACAATACCCAACGAAGGTGCGCCCTTCTTACCCTCACTACGAGCCGAGAGGTAGAGAGCGATGAAGAAGGCTACAACGCCGATAAGGACATTCTGCGTAGCCTTAACCACGATAGCTGTCTTCTGAGCAATCTCTCCGGCCATCTCCGACGAAGCACCAACACCCGACGTGGTGTCGATAGTGCCGCCAATCCATGCACCGATAATCTCCTTCTGAACGATAGGATCGTCAGTAAACAGAGGCACAACAGCACCCGCCAACCACGGCATGAGATAGATCATTGGGACAACAATGATAAGCACCAATGATATGATATACGAGAGCTGCTTCTTATCTGTGCCGGCAACACCTGCTGCGGTGATACATGCCGAGACGCCGCATATCGAGCAGCCGCTGGCCAAGGTCATGGCCGTAGCCTGCTCAACCTTGCACTTGCGGGCGAGCCAGTAGGCGAAGAACCATACGATGCCCACAACGACAACGGCCTGAATAAGACCCGCAGCACCCGACTTCATGACATCCGAGAAGAGCACCGTAGCACCGAGGCAGACAACACCAATCTTGATGAAGAACTCGCCCTGAATAGCGGGCTTCAACCACTCGGGGATGTGGAAGAGGTTGCGGATGATGAGACCAAAGATAACCGAGAAGAACACAGCCTCGAAGCCATAATACTTCACTGCGTCAATCTTGGCAATCCACTGTGCGAGTAGCGCGATGGCGAATACTACGACATACGAGGGGATAAGACCCTTTGTCGGGCGCTTCAACAGGCGGTTGCCAATATAGAGGAGGCAGAGGGCGATAACAAAGAATATTGCGATATCGAGCCATGCCGCACCTGTCGAGAGGTCAGCCGAAATCTTAAAACCGTTATTCGGTAGGAATGAGGCCAAACCTGCGATAATCAGCAGGGGGATACTGAGGAAGGTGACTACCCAATCCTCGGTTAATAACTTCTTCATACTTCCTGCAATTTACTTTACTTGTTTCTAAGATCAGAATATGGCCGAAACCATAAGGTTTGCACCCATAGCATTATCCGTATGAGCTCTCATCGTGTAAGATAGGTTGAGCTGCAAGCGCAAGAACTTAAAGGGCTTATATACACCGCCGAGCGTTACGCGCTCCTCGTTGAGGATATCGAGCTCGTCGTTGATAAACTCATATCGAGCAACTACCGACCAAGGACGCTCGAAGTGATAACCCGCCAAGGCGTAGAAGGCGTTGGTCGTATTGCCGGCAAAGTCAGCCTGTGCAAACTCCGCGCGGGCAATCCAATGGCGCACATCGTAGATAGCACCTACCGCCCAACGGGGGCTCTTCATATATTTGTAGTCGTCGAACTTCGTCTCGGCATACATATACGAGCCTGAGATTGACAGACCCTTGATAGGCTTGATGATAAGGCGGGCGATAAAATCCTTCGACGAGTTGTTATCCTTGCCATTGATGCCCGAGCCGTTGAAGACTCCTATATTATAATTGATAATGTTGAAATCGTCTCTTTTGATGAAGCCGCCATATAGCTGCAAGCCCATATCGCGACCCGTAGCCGAGATGCCGTCATACTTGGCGTTGTTGCGCACAAGGTATGTTGTGAGGTATGAGTACTCGATAAACTCGAACTTCGTAGGGCCATATAGCTCGTTCTCCAACGAGAAGGGGAGCTTAAACTGTCCGAGCTGCACATTCAGCGCATCGAATGGTTTATAGCGCAGGTAGAGGTCGCAAATCTTGGGCGATCCCGCCATATCGACTTGAAGACGATAATCAAATTTCTCTTTGAGAAAATTACCCGAGAGACTCACTCTGGCTCTGCGGAGATAGAACGTTGTAGAGGGGTTATCACCCTCGGTCCACTGGACACCCGCTTGAAGATAACCCGAAAGATTTAGATGCTTATCTGCAAAAGCCTTGAACTTACTCTCCTTTTGCTCACTCTTTACAACCTGCTCATTCTGAGCAGTTTCAGCATTAACAGTTGCTGTTTGTGCCATAGCTGCATTACCAAACATAAGAAGGGCAGCAGCAAAAAATAGATTTCTAATTTTCATGTTTGCGTAATTAAAACAACGGGACAAATGTACGATATTTTTGTTCCACAAGAGGTGGTACAAATACTTAAATTGACAAACCAAAAGCACATAAAAGATATAATGCACTTATTACAATACTTTTAGAACAAAACGAGCGATTGTGCATGAGGGTAGATGTTATCTACACGACATCCACGGCGTAGCGCACGTCGCAGAGTGTATCGTGTACCACTGCGCCCGCCATTACACCAAGCCACGAGGTTTGTCGCACCCTCAACGAGCATATTGTTGCGGCGGTTATATACCCCGGCATGATAACTCTCCGAGGCGTATCTTACAAGCGTGGCGTGTGCGATAATGTTGTTGTAGGCTCTCAACTCCGTAGCTCCGAAGCGTTTATAGAAATCGACATATGGGATATAGGCCTCTAAGATAATATCCGAGCGAGTCACCATAAGCTCAACGACAATCTCTCCGGCCACAAGGTCGAAGCCTTCGGCCATGCCTACACGGAATATACGGCAGCCCTCGTCGTAGAGAGATAATACTCTGCGACGCAGCCTATCGTCGGCCTCGTGGTTGTAGTTACGGTGGCCGGTAAAGGCGGTTATTACTCTATCGTTTCGGCTCTGTTCGAACATCACGCGACAAAGATACGAAATAAAAAGTGATTTAGCCAACCCATCTCTTTTGCAGATGCCTCTTATCACAACAAAGCTTTGTTTCAGAAGGTAACCCACGCCACTGAGCAGTGGGCCGCTTTGTTGTCAGAGTGGTGCAGTAGTGACGCTGACATGAGAAATGGCGGATGGGACATACTTGACGTATTTCCCATTCGCCATTTTGATTGAAGCGTCGCTAATGCGCCGCTATCACAACAAAGCTTTGGCGTGGTGTTTGCTTCTATTTAAGGTGTATTAACATCTAAAAAGTTGTGTTATGAAAGAGAATTCATTCTGTTTGATTTGTGCGTTAGGCGGCGCATTGGTTGGTGCTGCTATCGCAATGCTCACAGCACCACAGTCGGGCCGCGAGCTTAGAGGTAGAATACGTAATGCCGTGAACGAGACCATGGAGGATATATGCCACTGCCACGGCGAAGGGTGTCATCACCACCCCGAAGATGAGGTTGCAACTCAGAAGTGACCCTAAAAAGCTCGGTTATGTGGTTTGTTCTTTTTGGAGTCACAGCCCTCATAGGCCTCATGATGCTAAATGTCGCTACGGTTGTCGGCTTAGCCTCGATAATGGGCTCTATCGTGTGGGCATTGGTGGTTGTAGCCCTACTCAACATAGGGATTTCGGCACTTATCTACGCCTTGAAGCTACACACCTCGCTGATGAGCCTCAGCCGACAGATTGCGACAATCTATGAGGCGAGCTCCATGCTCGAACAACTCTTCGGCCGAGCAATCACTCTAATCAAAAAAATTTGGGCTGACTAAAAGTGAATTTAGCCAGCCCTAATCGTTCAAGCGAGCAAATAAAAAGTTGTTTCAAACACTCTCAAAGGTATCGCTCCAACGCCCTGCTAATAGAAATCCTTAGCAAGACCACCTTCGCCCGTCTCCTTATAAATCGAGGGCAGGTCGTGACCCGTCTGCTTCATCACCTCTACAACGCGGTCGAACGATACGCGGTGGTGTCCATCGGTGTACATCGAGTATAGGTTCGCATCCAAGGCTCGTGCCGCTGCATAGGCATTACGCTCGATGCAGGGTATCTGCACAAGACCGCATATAGGGTCACACGTCATGCCGAGGTGGTGCTCCAAGCCCATCTCCGCGGCATACTCTATCTGGGCGGGAGTGCCGCCAAAGAGCTGATTTGCAGCCGCAGCAGCCATAGCACACGCTACACCCACCTCGCCCTGACAGCCCACCTCGGCACCCGATATCGAGGCGTTGTGTTTCACGACGTTACCTATAAGACCCGCCGTAGCCAAGGCTCGACAGATACGGGCCTCGGAGAATTCGCGCGTCTTCCACAAGTGATAAAGCACCGCAGGCAAGACTCCCGACGAGCCACATGTGGGGGCTGTAACAATACGGCCACCCGAGGCATTCTCCTCGCTCACAGCCAGAGCATACGAGAAGATAAGACCTCGCGACTGCAAGCTCTGCTTATAACCCGAGGCACGCACATTGTAGCGCATAGCTCGGCGCGGAAGATTGAGCGGTCCGGGGATCACACCATCGGTCTCGATACCGCGCTCCACAGCCTCGCGCATCACACGCCAAATCTTCGACAGGAAGACCCATATATCGCTACCCTCGTACATCTCGACATACTCCCAGAAGGTGCGGCCATTGTGCGTACACCATTGAAGAATATCGTTGAGTTTAGTAAGCGGATATATATCGACACTCTCTATCGGGCGGCTATTCTCCTCTGCAAGCGCGCCGCCACCAACACTAAACACTGTCCAATCATCTATAACCTTATCATCGGTGTCGAGAGCCTCGAAACGCATTCCGTTGGGGTGGAACGGGAGAAATGTCGAAGGCTCCCATACCAACTCAACCACTCCGTGGGGCTTCAGCGTATCGATGATTGCCACATCGGTAAGGTGACCCTTACCCGTAGCAGCCAACGAGCCGTAAAGCGTCACGCGGAAGTGCGTGCAGTCGGGGTGACGGTGTTGAAATATCTCGGCGGCACGGCGTGGTGCCATAGTATGGCTACTCGAAGGGCCTGTGCCTATGCGGTATAACTCCTTTATTGTTTTCATAGCTTAGAAATATTATACTCCCTGCAAAGATAACGATTTTCGTGCAATATTTAGATAAAAGCCCCAAAAAGTGTCGTAACGACACCCCTTCTACATGCAAGTTGTGCTAAAAATGATGCATCAAGTGAAAGAAATCTCTCACTTTTTTCATGCCTTTAACATCGTAACGACACCCCTTCTACATGCAAGTTGCGCTAAAAATGATGTATCAAGTGAAAGAAATCTCTCTCTTTTTTCATACCTTTAACATCGTAACGACACCTCTTCTACATGCAAGTTGCGCTAAAAATGATCCATCAAGTGAAAGAAATCTCTCTCTCTTTTCATGCCTTTAACATCGTAACGACACCCCTTCTACATGCAAGTTGCGCTAAAAATGATGTATTACTCCCACTTTTTTTATACCTTTGTGACTTGTATGGCAATGCTCTATATACATATCCCATTCTGCAAACGCATATGCTCCTACTGCGATTTCTACCGCGTGGGTGCAACACGCCTTATCCCACAATACGCCGATATGGTGCTTCGCGAGATGACCGAGCGTAGCGGCTACCTTTCATCGAAGAGGCTCAGCTCCATATACTTTGGTGGCGGCACACCCTCGCTGCTACCGCCTGAGGATATCGAGCGTATCATAGAGCATGCCCGAACCATCTTCGACTGCTCCGATGTCGAAGAGATAACTATCGAGACTAACCCCGACGACCTAACTACGGAGTATATCGCCAGGCTCGCCCGAGGAGGCGTAAACCGCGTAAGCCTCGGCATACAATCCTTCGACAACGGAGCCTTGAAGTTCATGAATCGCCGCCACACGGCCGAGGAGGCCGAGGAGGCTGTGCACAGGCTGCGAAATGCAGGATTTCGGAATATATCTATCGACATAATCTTCGGCATCGCAGGATATGGCGGGGCATCGCTTGCCGAGACGCTACGTCGCGCCATCTCACTCGACGTAGAGCACATCTCGGCCTATCATCTTACCATCGAGGAGAATACACGTTTAGGAGTGATGACTCGCAAGGGCGAATACCGCCCCGTAGATGAGACTATCTCCGAGGAGGAGTTTTTCGCCGTTCATCGAGCCTTTACCGAGGCCGGATACGAACACTACGAGGTATCGAACTATGCCAAAAGCGGCTATCGCGCCCGCCACAACTCGGCATATTGGCGCGGTGTGGAGTATCTTGGGCTTGGAGCAGGTGCACACTCTTTCACTGCGGATAACCGCACCTGGGTAACTTCAACTGCCAAAGAGTATGCCGAGGGTATCTTCCGCTACGGGAGCGAGAGACTAACCTCGTCGGATCACCTCAACGAGTATATCATGACCTCGCTACGTACTGCCGAGGGCATAGACCTACGCTATATCGAGAGCCACTTCGGAGCGGAGGCCCTACGCCGCATTTTGGAGGGAGCTGAGGCGTGGATTGCAGCGGGCACGCTACAACAATCCGAGAGCAGAGCCTACATTCCGTCGGACAAGTTCCTACTGTCGGATGCTGTAATCGAATCGCTATTCGAGGTCTAAGAGTTCGCACAAACTCCAATCTACGACAGCTGCTATTTGGCTATAAAAAATAGGTATATTTTCTGTATATTTTCTGCAAAATATTGCATAATCCAAAAATAGTTCGTAACTTTACTTTGTAAAACAGAGTTTTTCTACCCCTGCACCCTAAGGCGCATCGTCTATCCGCGTGACAGACAGCGTGTTATGGTGTGATTAGTCGTATATTGAATCGAAATTCAAACTATAAAGACCAAATAGATTATGTCAGGACTAACATTCGACAAGCGTGAATTGGGCAACTTGGAGTACTCGCTCGATAGAGAGGTGCTTGCCACGGATCGTCGTGGTGGTTACATGAGTACCACAATCGTTGGCTGTAACACACGCAAGTATCATGGTTTGATGGTTGCACCCATCGACCAGAGCGACCGCACCTATGTACTGCTTTCGTCGCTCGACGAGACTATCGTTCAGCACGACCAATCGTTCAACCTTGCCCTGCACCGCTACAACGGCACATACGAGCCACGCGGTCACAAGTATATTACCGACTTTGAATATACGCCTACCCCAACGATAACCTACCGCGTGGGTGGCGTTATCCTGCGCAAGGAGCTGCTATGGATACACAAGCGCACACAGCTGATGATTCGCTACACGCTGGTCGATGCACACTCTGACACAACATTGCGCCTACGCCCACTACTCGCCTTCCGCGATAAGCACTCCCTATCGAAGGCCAACATGGAGGCTGATGGCAGAGCCTACCCCATTCCATATGGCGTGAAGTGCAAGCTATATAACGGTTTCCCATGGCTACACATGCAGCTCAACAAGGAGGATGCCGAGTTTATTCCCGCGCCCGATTGGTACTACAACTTCGAGTACCACAAGGAGCTCATGCGTGGCTACGAGGGTCACGAGGATCTGCTTAGCACAGGCTACTTCGAGTTTAGGATTAAGAAGGGCGAGAGCGTGATTTTTTCGGCTGCAACAGATATGATGGCCTCACCTGAGGCTATAACCGCGGCCTACGAGGCGTCGATAGCACGTCGCACACACAAAATCGACTTCCTCAGCTGTTTGCGCCACTCGGCACGACAGTTTGTCATTCGTCGCCCCGAGAACCGTACAGAGGTTATTGCCGGCTATCCATGGTTCGGCTCATTCACTCGCGACACCTTCGTATCGCTACCCGGTATCACACTCACACAGGGCTACAAGGAGGATTGTATCGAGGCTCTCGACACGCTCATTGGCGACATGCAGGATGGCGACTTTGCAGGCAACGGCTCAGCTAAGGTGGCGGCCGATGCTCCGCTATGGTTCTTCTACACATTGCAGCAGTTGGAGAAGCATATCGGCGCAAAGGAGGTGTGGACAAAATATGGCGAGGCTATGAAGAGCATATTGGAGGCCTACCGTCGCGGTCATGGCGAGGAGATTAAGCTCCACGACAACGGTCTTATTTGGGCCTCGGCAGAGCGACCTCTGACATGGATGGGCACTATCGTTGATGGCACGCCTGTAACACCGCGCCGCGGCTATCCTGTCGAGATTCAGGCTTTGTGGTACAACGCTGTGAGCTACACCATTGCCTTAGCCAAGAAGCAGGGCGACAAGGAGTTCGTAGCTCGATGGAAAGATATACCCGCCAAGACTAAGGCCTCGTTCCTACAGAAGTTCTGGTTAGAGGAGGAGGGCTACTTGGCCGACTATGTAAACTACGACGAGGTTAATAAGTATATACGTTGCAATATGGTTACTGCTTGTGGTCTTGATTTCAAGATGCTCGACGACAGCCAGATTGTTCGTACAGTTATGACAATACGCGACCACCTGCTCACGCCGCGTGGTATTCGCACCCTCTCGCCACGCAACCCCCACTACGAGCCCAGCTATCGCGAGGACCAGCGTTCACAGGACCTTGCATCGCGTAACGGCTCGGCGTGGATATGGCCATTGATGTTCTACGTTAAGGCCTGCTTCGAGCTTAGCGGCGAGAAGTTCGCAGGCGAGGCGCGTGCCATATTGGAGGCCTTCAACGAGGAGCTTCAATCGAAGTGCGTAGGCTCTATATCGGAGCGTTTCGAGGGTGATCCCTCATATACTCCGCGTGGTGGTGTATCACACGCCACATCGGTAGGCGGTCTATTGCAGATCAACGAATATATCGAGAGCTACGAGCCCAAGAAGAGAGCACGCAAGAGCTGCGCAAAGCGCACAACAAAGTGCGAGGCTGAGGCTGAGGCTAAGCCAAAGTGTAAGAGGGCGAAGAAGAGTGAAAAGAAGTAAAACGTAATATATATATATAGTATGAGAGTCTTAATGTTCGGTTGGGAGTTTCCTCCCCATATAGCCGGCGGTTTGGGCACAGCCTGCTATGGCATGACCCAAGGTTTAGCTCGCAACGATGTAGAGGTTATCTTTGTGATGCCCAAAGCATCGGGCGACGAGGACCAGAGCTTTGTTAAGGTTGTCAATGCCAGCGACATCGAGGCACGCTATTGTGACTCAAGCATTGAGGGTGCAGACGACATAATGCGTAAGATTTCGTTCATCCATATCGACTCGAATATGGTCCCCTACATCTCACCCGAGGAGTGGGCTACATATCGCGAGGGCTACGAGCGCACAGGTAAGAAGTTCTGGGAGCGTAAGGGCGATAGCTGGACACAGCGTTATACCTTCTCGGGTAAGTATGGAGCAAACATCATGGAGGAGGTTGCTCGTTACGCCGTGGTTGCTGCCGAGGTAGCAAGCCAGCTTGAGGGTCAGTTCGACGTTATCCACGCCCACGACTGGCTGACATATTTTGCAGGCATCGCCGCAAAGCGCGTCTCTGGCAAGCCGCTCGTTGTGCATATGCACGCCACATCGTTTGACCGCTCGTCGAGCGACAACATCGATACTCGCGTATATGAGATCGAGCGAGCAGGCATGGAGGCCGCCGATATGGTTATCGCCGTATCTAACCTCACGCGCAACATCGTCATCGACAAGTATCATATCGACCCCTCGAAGGTTGTGGCTGTGCATAATGCTGTGCAGTTTGCCGAGAATGACAATCCCCTGCCCAAGCGCGGCGTGGATGATAAGATTGTCACATTCCTCGGCCGTATCACCTTCCAGGAGGGCCCCGACTACTTTATCGAGGCTGCAGCTAAGGTGCTACAACGCGTACCCAATGTGCGTTTCGTGATGGCGGGCTCGGGCGATATGATGAACCACTGTATTCGTCGTGCTGCACAGCTCGGAATCTCGGATCGTTTCCACTTTACGGGCTTCTTGAAGGGTGACGATGTGCAGAAGATGTTCCAGCTCTCGGATGTATATGTTATGCCTTCGGTATCGGAGCCCTTCGGCATCTCGCCGCTTGAGGCTATGCGTTCGAATGTCCCAACAATCATCTCGCACCAGAGCGGTGTTGCCGAGGTATTGGACTACGCCGTGAAGGTAAACTACTGGGATGTAGATGCTATGGCTGACTCGATCTACGGCCTTATAACCTATCCTGCACTTGCCAAGATGTTCTCGGAGAAGGGCATGGAAGAGGTAAACAACCTCAAATGGTTCAATGCCGCAACCAAGATTAAGGATGTATATCAGCAGGCTATCGACAAGAGTAATAAATAATAAAAGAAGATTATATGAAGACCGTTTGTTTCTATTTTCAGGTACATCAACCATGGCGTTTGAAGACCTATCGTTTCTTCAACATGGGTAACGACCACAACTATCTCGACGACTTTACCAACCGCGCCATCATGCAGAAGGTTGCCCGCGAGTGCTACTTGCCGATGAATGCACTGTTACTGAACCTTATTCGCGAGAATAATGGCGCATTGAAGGTAACATTCTCTATCACAGGCTCTGCCGTAGAGCAGTTTAAGGCCTACGCCCCCGAGGTGCTCGACTCGTTCAAGCAGCTTGCCGAGACAGGTTGCGTTGAGTTCCTCGGCGAGACATACTCTCACTCATTGGCATCGTTGGCATCGGTCGAGGAGTTCAAGCAGGAGGTTAAGCTCCATACAGCTATGCTTAAAGAGGAGTTTGGCGTTAAGCCCATAGCTTTCCGTAACACCGAGCTTATCTACTCTGACAACATCGCTAAGGCTGTCGAGGGTATGGGCTTTAAGACTATGTTGGCCGAGGGTGCTAAGCATATTCTCGGTTGGAAGTCGCCCAACTTCGTATATACCGATGCGGTAGATAACAAGCTACGCCTACTGCTGCGCAACTACAAGCTGTCGGATGATATCGCCTTCCGCTTCTCAAATGAGGGCTGGGAGGAGTGGCCTCTCACGGCAGAGAAGTATGCCGATTGGGTTGCCGCCGAGACTGGCGATGTAGTAAACCTCTTTATGGACTACGAGACCTTTGGTGAGCACCAGAAGGCTGCTACGGGCATCTTCGACTTTATGAAGTCTCTCCCAGCAGCACTTTTGAGCCGCGGCATCGAGTTCGCAACAGCAAGCGAGGCTACGAAGAAGCTTCAGCCCGTTGCCGTGCTTCACTGCCCCTATGCAATGTCATGGGCCGACGAGGAGCGCGACGTGACAGCATGGCTTGGCAACGATCTCCAAAACGAGGCATTCAGCAAGCTCTACGCTCTTGCGCCGCGTGTTAAGAAGGCAAAGAACAAGGATTTCGAGTACGTTTGGCACTTCATGCAGAATTCGGATCACTTCTACTACATGGCTACCAAGTGGTTCTCGGATGGCGATGTACACTCGTACTTCAACCCCTACGGCTCGGCATACGAGGCTTTCATCAACTACATGAACGTACTGGCCGACTTCGAGATCGAGCTTAACAAGCTATAATCTATCGGAGCTACCGATTTATGAGATATGGCAGATGGGACACTCCATCTGCCATACTTTTTTTAGCTATGTCCGATACAGTAACAATATAAATATAAATATAAATATAAATATAGGTATAGCAAGACCGAGAATGTGGTGTCACAAAAAAAATAAGCCCCGCGTGAGTTCCGCGGGGCTTGGTTTAGGGTCGGGCACGAGCCCATCAACATCTTAGAATTAGATGATACCCTGCTCAAGCATAGCCTGTGCTACCTTCATGAAGCCGGCAACGTTAGCACCCTTAACATAGTTTACAGTGCCATCGGGCTGCTGACCGAACTTCACACATGCCTCGTGGATAGACTCCATGATGAAGTGAAGCTTCTCATCAACCTCCTTGCCAGACCATGAAATGTGCATACAGTTCTGAGTCATCTCAAGACCAGAAGTAGCAACACCACCAGCGTCCACAGCCTTACCGGGAGCGAAGAGGATACCAGCTGACTGGAATGCGTGGATAGCCTCGGGAGTACAACCCATGTTAGAAACCTCAGCGCAGCACCATGTACCGTTAGCCAAAAGCTCCTTAGCATCAGCCTCGTTCAACTCGTTCTGGAATGCGCAAGGAAGAGCGATGTCACACTTAACAGACCAAGCCTTCTTGCCAGCAGTGAACTTACATGCCTCGGGGAACTTAGTAGCCATATCCTCAACCTTGTTGCGGTTAGAAGAACGCATAACGAGCATGTAGTCAATCATCTCAGCAGTGATACCACCGGGAATCTCGCAAACGCCATCGGGACCAGAAATAGCTACGACCTTAGCACCAAGCTCAACAGCCTTCTGTGATGCACCCCAAGCAACGTTACCGAAGCCTGAAACGGCTACAGTCTTGCCAGCGATGTTCTTACCAGCCTTAGCCAACATGTGCTCAACGAAGTACAAAGCACCGTAACCAGTAGCCTCGGGACGAAGGATAGAACCACCCCAAGTCATACCCTTACCGGTCAATACGCCAGTGTGGTACTTGCGAGCAAGCTTCTGATACATACCATT
>JAZNDK010000030.1:0-4318 GCA_045588005.1 Alistipes sp.
GTTGCCGTAGTATCGGAAGGCCCTGACCGTGAGCAGACAATCATCCGTAAGGATATATTCTAAAAAAAGTCATAATATATATATAATAAAGGCAGATGTTTAACATGCATCTGCCTTTGTTACTTTATTACAGAGTGAGGATTTCGAGAAGGAGTGTAACTCCAAAAGAGCCCTCACCAAAACATCTATAAAGCGTATAAGAGGAGCTATTTTTAGGCACACGACATTCGAGAAACCGCAGCATACTTTGCGTATGTGAGGATTTCGAGAAGGAGTGTAACTCCAAAAGAGCCCTCTTATACGCTTTATACCCTATTTGAAGGTCCATTTAATACCAACCGCCGGTATAACAGCAAAACCTTTGCGGACAAAGTTGTTAGATAGCTCAACCTCGCCACCAACACTTAGGTTGATGTTATCCCAACCTCGAATCTTATTGAGGTTTACCCAAAACTGCGGCTCGGTAACAAGTATGCAACTTGTACCCTGCCACGGTCTATGCTCCCTCCAAAAGTCGATAAAACCACTGAAATCACACCACCCCTTAGCAAAGGATATGTTCCACACACCCGTAATCTGAAAGTTATGCACCTGCTTTGCACCAAGAGCATCTACGGTGCGCGGGATAAGCTTATACATAGCCGACACAGACCATGTCTTGCTGTAATCCTTCGAGTGGCCCGAGTAGGTAAGACCGGCGAGCCATGCGTTATTGAACGAACCGGCCTCGGAGCTCAAACCACCGTCGTACTCGATATGTACCGAGAGCCAATCGACCTTGCTACCCTGCCAAAAGTTGAACTCGCGGGCAATCTCCCAATATGCGCCATAGACCTTGGGCGCGTAGTCCATATCGACAAAGAAGAAGGTGCTACCAAACGAGTCGGGGCGAAACATCTCCACAGTAGAAGTTGCACAATTACGACCCGTGTCGTAATATAGCTGAATATTCTGAGCCTCGGCACGTTGCATTGGTACTACAAGTGCGGCGAAGGCTACGAAAGATAAAATAAGTCGCTTCATACATAGTATAGGTATTATGGTTAGTAGCCTTTGTTTAATACTTCTCGCCATGCTCCAACTCCTCAGATGTGAGCGATCGACGATCCATCTGTCGCCAGAAGTAAGCGATATAGGCAACGACGAAGGGAATAATGAGCGACACCACCGCCATAGTGCTCAGCGTAAACTCGCTCGACGAGCTATTAGCGAGGGTCAGCGAACTCTGCAAATCGGCCGTAGATGGGTAGTAGGCTGTATTGTTGTAGCCAACAATCATAAATAGAGACATCACAGCAAGCACCGTACCCGGGGCTGCAAGCCATATACCGCGACAATACTCTGTTTTGAGGAGCGTAAGAGCAACACCCGCAACAAGCAAAACAGCACCCACAACGAGCATCACACATACGGCGGGCATAGCTAAGAGGTTAGTCAGATACTTGCCCTCTTCCATATAGACAACGCCATCGCTACTAACGGCAAATCCCTCCATGGTGACAATCTGATAGAGAACCACAAGGAAGAGCACGAGGAAGGCTGCAAAGCACCACATAAGAGCCTTACGCAACTCTTTAGAAAGGGTCTCAGAATCGATATTGTTAATCATATAGAGAGCACCAAGCGTGATAGCGAGGAACATCACCATAAGGCCAAACTCGACATTGAAGGGCTCAGCGACAGCCTCCAAGCCACGCCAATCGCTCACCCAACGGCTGATGACCGGCGAGGCGATGTCGCCCACAGCACCCTTATCGACGACAAATTGCGAGCCTGTGAAGAATGTTCCGACAGCCGTACCAATAAGCAGCGGCGCGAGGCAACCATTGAGCGTGAGAAAGAGGCGGAAAACGCCCTTACCGAGAAGGTTGCCGGCCTTACTCTGGAACTCGTACGACACAGCCTGAAAAACGAAGGTTATGAGGATGAGAATCCACACCCAATAAGCACCTCCGAAGCTGGTGCTATAAAATAGCGGAAACGAGGCGAAGAATGCTCCACCGAAGGTTACAAGCGTGGTGAAGGTGAGTTCCCACTTACGACCTGTAGAGTTTACAATAAGCTCTCTATCGCGTTCGTTGTGAGCAGCAAAGAAGATAAGAGCATTGCCGCCCTGCACAAAGAGCAGGAAGACGAGCAAGCCACCCAACAGGGCAATAAGAAACCACCAATATTGCTGTAAAAATTCATATGTTATCATAGCATTAGACGTTTTAGGTTAGATATTAGGGCCTTGCTTAATGGCCTTAATCATGATGCGCATCTCGATAACGAGGAAGAGCGTAAAGATAGCTACAAAGAGCCAGAAGGTAGTCTGCACAGCACCGACACTTACACTCGACACCGCGGCCTTAACAGGCAAAAGGCCCTCGATGACCCACGGCTGACGACCTACTTCGGCAACAATCCATCCCGCCTGGCCGGCCAAATAGACAAATGGTATAGAGAGTAGTGCTACCCACTGCAACCAACGCATATTCTCCATACGACCACGACGCTCGGCCCACAAAACCACAAACATCAGTAGTAACAATGCACTACCAAAGCCAACCATAACACGGAAAGCCCAATAGACAAGCGGCACGGGCGGCACAAGCTCCTCGCGCGAGTCGATATATCCGTAGCCGAAGTACTCCATGTTCTCCTCCATAGTGGCGCGAGCAATGGCCGCAGCCTCGGGGTCGCTATCCTTCAATGCGCGGTACTCGCCAAAGGCAGCGATAGCTCGCTTGCCGCGCTCGATCTTCTCCTCGGCCGAGGGGTAGCTCTCGCCCTCGGGCGTGGTGTAGCCGTCGAGGAGGTTGTTGATGCCCGGAACATAGCCATCGACATCGTGCGTAGCCAAGATTGAGAGTAAGTTGGGAATCTCGACGCCCGGAACAATAGAGAAGGGTGCGCCCTCGCCACCATCCTCCAAGCCCTCGGCGGCCGCGAGCTTCATGGGCTGATACTTCGCAGCGTGAACGCCCGAGCTGTCGCCGCTAAACATCACAGCGAATGCACCCACGATGCCCACGATAGCAGCTACACGGATACTCGACAGAGCAAAGCGCGTGTCGCGCTTCTTGAGTAGATACCACGAACTGATGCCTATAACGAATATCGCACCCGTCATCCAGCCGCTAAACACCGAGTGGAAGAACTTCGATACCGCAACAGGGTTAAGTACCAAAGCCCAGAAATCGACCATCTCATGACGCACCGTATCGGGATTAAACTCCATGCCTACGGGATGCTGCATCCACGAGTTGGCAATAAGAATCCATATAGCCGAGATGGCAGCTCCTATGCCCGTAAGCCATGTTGCAGCAAGATGGAAACGCTTGCTCACCTTATCCCACCCGAAAAACATCACGGCGAAGAAGGTAGCCTCCATGAAGAAGGCAAAGATACCCTCGATAGCCAACGGAGCACCAAAGATATCGCCCACGAACCACGAATAGTTGCTCCAATTCGTGCCAAACTCAAATTCGAGGATGATACCCGTGGCGATACCCACGGCGAAGTTGATGCCGAAGAGCTTCATCCAAAATTTAGCGGTCTTCTTCCAAAAGTCGTCACCCTTGACTACATAAATAGTCTCCATAGTGGCCATTATCACCGCCAAACCCAAGGTTAGCGGCACAAAAATCCAATGGTACCCTGCCGTGAGTGCAAACTGCAATCGCGACCAATCGACTAATGCGGTCTCTACCATAATTACACGTTTTTAGGTTTGTTAGTTTTATTACATTTAGGGGGTATTTAAGAGGGGGGGACATTTAGAGGTCACTATATCTCTATGATAGCTCCTCGTCTTGCTGGTTGAGGAGTTGTGTGCTGACATGCTCGATGCGCTGCTCCTCGCTCTTGCCTGCCAACACGGGCTTGAAGAATATGGCGCGGAGCACAAGAAAGAGAATGACGACTTTGAGCAATATAAGCCACCATAGTTGGCGACCCCATGTCATATTGCGGAAGCCCTCAACGTAGAAGTTCCATATCGAAGCGATAGCCTTTAACATCACAACACAATTATATAGTTACACCATTTATAACCTCACGTAATGCAAAAATAGTAAAATTGTTCAAAAAAACAAAGAAGAAAGTGTAAATAATGGTGTATTGCTACAAAAAAAAGTCGCCGCATATAGCGACGACCTTTAATATCAGCTTGTTGTATAACTACTCGGCAGCGGCCTCGGGGCGCATAACCACGAGCGTGCGGTTGTTATCCTCCAAAATCTTAGCGGCAAGAGCCTTAACATCCTCCAATGTTACGCTCTCAACAACGCCGAGGTACTCCTCCTTGAAGTTGTAGCCCTCCTCATACCAGCGC
>JAZNDK010000031.1:0-12296 GCA_045588005.1 Alistipes sp.
GTGGCATCCTCGAAAACCTCGTTGTGTTTAAGGATGTTATGATGGAGAATATCTATCGCACACGCAAGGTTATCTTCGCTCAGCGCGTTATGAATGCCCTTATCGAGCGTGGCTTCTCGCGTGAGCAGGCCTACGATACTGTTCAGCCTATCGCCATGCGTGCCATGAGCGAGAGAGCTGACTATCAGGAGCTTCTTGCCGAGAGCCCCGAGGTTATGGCAGTGCTTTCGCGTGAGGAGCTCGATAGCTGCTTCACTCTCGACTACTACTTGAAGAATGTCGATTTTATCTTCGAGCGTGTAGGTATCGAGTAGCGAGATTAGAATTTTTGATGAGAGGGTCGTTGCGAATAATCGTAGCGACCCTTTTCTCTGTTTATACTTTATCCGCGTAGTCTTCATAAAATTCATAAACACTAAAAAAATAGGTATATATACCAATTGTTTTCTGAACTATATGTATTATTTTTGTATTTTGAAAGGATTTTTTTATTATGCATATTGACATCCGCGAGATACTTTACAAACGCATGGGGCGACGACTCCCCAAGTTTATTACTTCACCCCTCGAGAAACTCATTCATCAAGAGGAGCTTAACACACTCTTCGCTGCGTGCGAGGGGGCTACACCCAAGGAGTTTCTGAAGCGTGCATTCGAATATCTGGATATCGAATGTAAGGTTGAATATAGTGCGCCGTTGGCCGATGATGGCCGTTATATCTTCGCCTCAAACCACCCCTTTGGTGGCCTCGACGGCATGTTGCTTGTGGATATGCTCCTTGAGAGGTGGGGTGATGCCGGAGCTGTGGTAAACGACCTTCTGATGAATGTTGGCTATCTTGCGCCACTGTGGATACCTATCAACAAGTATGGCAAACAGAGTGCCGATAAGAGCCGACGTTACGATGAGGCCTTTGCATCGCCTACAAAGCAGATACTAACCTTTCCCGCAGGCTTCTGCTCGCGCATAGTCGATGGCAAGGTCGCCGATACCGAGTGGAAGAGCCACTTTATCAAGGATGCTATAAAGTACAACCGCGAGATTGTTCCAGTTTTTGTCGATGGCGAGCTATCGAAACGTTTTTATCGTATCTACCGACTTCGTAAATTTCTGCATATCAACATAAATATAGAGCTTGTGCTGCTTGTCGATGAGATGTTCAAGCAGCGAGGCCGTCATATACGCATCGTCGTAGGTGCTCCCGTAGATATTCGCTCTATCGAGGGCTCGCGTGCCGAGCAGTGTGCTGAGATTCGTCGTCGCGTATATAATCTAAAAACTACTACCACACGATGAAACCTATTATTGAACCCGTAGCGCGAGAGTTGCTCCTCGCCGAGCTTGCTACCGTCGAGAAATTGCGTAACACTCGCCACGGTAATAACGAGATTTATACCTTCGATGCTCAGTCGGCTCCAAACCTCATGCGCGAGGTGGGCCGTCTGCGTGAAACAGCCTTCCGTTCGGGTGGCGGAGGTACGGGCGAGGAGCTCGATATCGATGCTGACGACTTGGCAGTGGATGGCTACCGCCAGCTTATAGCGTGGGATAGCTCGACACATGAGATTGTCGGTGGCTACCGCTATATCATCTGCAACTCTCCGAAGCAGAAGCATCTATCTACCGAACACTACTTCCGTTTCAGCGAGGAGTTTCGCAATGAGTATCTGCCCTATACCTTAGAGCTTGGTCGAGCCTTCGTAAACTCGAATATCGACATGCTTAAAGGTATATATGCGCTTGATAACCTGTGGGATGGTATCGGTGCGCTCATCAAGCTAAACACCGAGATAAAGTTCCTCTTGGGCAAGGTTACGATGTACTCGTCGTATAATATCGAGGCGCGTAACATGCTCTTCTACTTCCTGCGCAAGCACTATCCGGCGAGCAACAACCTTGTCGAGGGTATTCATCCTATATCGATGGATATTGACAAAAACAGCATGAACGAGATCTTCACAGGTAGCAGCTTCGAGGAGGATTATAAGATTTTGCGCACCCGCATCCGCGACCACGAGGAGGTTATACCGCCCATGTTTAACGCCTATATTAACCTCACTAACGCCATGCGTATTTTCGACTCGGTAAACAACCCCGAGCTTGGCGATGTATATGAGACGGGTATCCTTGTGCCTGTGGATTCGATACATCCCGACAAGTATGAGCGTTATACAACGTGGTAGAAGAGCGCAGCTTCTTTTTTATAAAGATAGAGCCCCAGCATGTCGAATGCTTGGGGCTATTTTTGTGTTTTAGTGAGTGTTATTGGCGTAGTTGGTCGGGGGTGAGGTGTACAACCTTACCGTCGCGCACGACAACCAAATCGCCATTATCCTTGCGTGTACGCTCGATAAGACGTCGTTGGGCAAGCAGAATACCTGCGTCGATTCTCTCTTGTAGCTCTCTTATCTCAAATTCACTCATAACTCAAAATCTTCTGATATGCTAACGCATCAACCACCTCTTTTATTTCGCCCTTCGAGCCATAAGCCACCTTGCGCACTCCCTCGGCTGTGGAGTTATCGTAGATGACCCAATAGTCGCATATGGGCATGTAGAGAGATGTGAGGTTACGCATGCTGCTCTCGTAGCGACGGCGAATGGTGTTTGTCGGGATGTTGTGTCCGCCAAGGCTTACGCGCTTAGCTACGCGCTCGATAGCCTGCTCGGGCGTGGGTAGCCAAAAGTAGAGTAGCGACACAAAGTAGCCGCGCTCGTGAGCTCGTTCAACAAATTTCTGATATGTTCGTGTTGAAAGTGTTGTCTCAAAGGCAAAATCAGTACCCTCCTCCAACAGGTCGTTGATGCGGCGAAGCATCAGTCGGCCGGCCTCGATGGCCATACTGTCGGGGTTGAAGGGTGAGAGACCGCGAGCTATCTCGTCGGCATTGACAAACTCGTGACAGTGCAATAGCTCGGGGAGCATGGTGTATGATGCCGTAGTCTTACCGGCACCGTTGCATCCTGCTATGATGTAGAGCTTCTGCATAATCCTTACATTTTCTCTCCGCAAATATAACGATTTTAGCTGTAATTACCAAATTTAGTCACACTTTTTGACGATATAGCTACATGCTCAGTACACTCTCTATCACTCCAACATCTGTTCCATCCTTGATTATCACACGTTTCTCGCGGTCCAAGAGATAGAGCGAAGGTATGGCTCTCAGGTCGTAGAGGTGGTTATCGGATATTGCCAGATCCTCGTCATAGGCCACTATCCACTGCTGAGGCATGTCGTCTAAAGCTTTGCGCCACGCCTCGATATCGCTATCGGGATAGATGCTGAGGATGCGTAGCTCGTTGGCATCGATCATAGAGTTTATGAGTGGCGAGGCCTCAATCTCCTCTTTAATCTCGCGACACATCGGACAGTCGGGGTTGCTAAACATCACAAGGAGGTATCGCGCCTCGATGTCGTGCATCTTGGCTTTTCGGCCGTCGGCTGTGGTATAGTAAAAGTCTGCCGACGTATCTCCTATGCGGTTTTTGCGGGCAATATTTAAGTCGTACTCATAGGCTATACGGTCGTACTTATCCATCAATGGCGAGGCAATGATTGTTTCGAGGATAGGAATGTAGTAGTCGTCGTTGCGCAGTGGCGAGTTGGGGTCGTGCAGCACACGTTCGCTCAGGTAGGCGAAGTAGTCGAGCATGGGCCTATTTGCGGAGGCTCGATGTATTAACGAGCGTAGCAACGAGTCGGCCCTATCAGGCTCGATGATAGCCACATAGTCGGCAAGAGCCAATGTCATCTCCACGGTGTCGAGCCCCTCGATGAAGGCCTCGTTCTCGAACTCGAAACCATCCCAAAAGTGATCCACCATGTAGCGATGCTCCTCGTCGGAGTCGATGCGCGAAGCGATATATCTCGACTCGAAATGACTTTCCGAGGTATCGGTCGTCTGTTCGGCGCGGGGACTCTCCTCTATCGCACTGCTCGTATTTGTAGCCGGGCTCTTCGATCGGCAGCCTGTAAGGAGAGCGGCAATAGCTATGGCATATATGTAGTAGCGACTCTGCATACTATTAGACTAAAAAGAGGAGTTGCCCCGATTGGACAACTCCTCAAACTATCGGGTTATAACTACATTCTCTCGGGAACAGATATGCCCAACAGCCACATTGCCGAGCGTATCACGCGGGCGATAACCTCGCTTAGCTTGATACGCATGGCGCGAACCGCCTCGTTCTCCTCTTTAAGGATAGAGTGGTCGTGGTAGTAGCCGTTGAACTGCTTAGCCAAATCGTAGGCGTAAGCTGCAATAACCGAGGGAGCAAACTGCTCGCCGGCTGTACGCACCGTAGCGGGGTAGTCGGCAAGAAGCTTAACAAGCTCAACCTCCTCGGGGAGCAGCTCAGCCGAGGTGTAACCCTCGGTCGAGATACCTGCCTCCTCGGCCTTGCGCAGTATCGACGAGATACGTGCATGGGTATATTGTATGAAAGGTCCCGTGTTACCGTTGAAGTCGATAGACTCGCGAGGGTCGAAGAGCATGGTCTTCTTGGGATCGACTTTGAGGATAAAGTACTTCAATGCTCCGAGGCCCACCATCTCCGAGATTGCGGCAGCCTCATCCTCCGACACTCCGTCGAGCTTACCAAGCTCAGCAGACATCTCGCGTGCTGTGCCAATCATGTCGGCAATAAGGTCGTCGGCATCGACAACAGTACCCTCGCGTGACTTCATCTTGCCCTCGGGCAGCTCAACCATGCCGTACGAGAGGTGGAAGATGTTGTCGCTCCACTCGTAGCCGAGCTTCTTGAGCACGAGCTTCAATACCTGGAAGTGGTAGTTCTGCTCGTTGCCTACAACATAGATCATGTCGTCGAGCGAGTTCTCCTCGAAGCGGCTGAGTGCCGTGCCGAGGTCCTGAGTCATATATACCGATGTGCCATCGCCACGCAACAGCAATTTTTGGTCGAGACCATCGGCTTCGAGGTCGATCCAAACAGAGTTATCCTCCTTGCGGAAGAATACGCCCTTGCGAAGACCTTCCTCCACGAGGCTCTTACCCAAGAGGTAGGTCTCAGACTCGTAATATACCTTGTCGAAATCGACACCCATAGCCTTGTATGTCACATCGAAGCCCTCATATACCCAGCCATTCATTCTCTCCCATAGAGCATAAACCTCGGGCTCTTTTGCCTCCCATTTGCGCAACATCTCCTGTGCGGCAAGCATGATAGGTGCTTGACGCTTGGCCTCCTCCTCGCTCATGCCCTTTTCGGCAATCAGAGCCTTGACTTCGCTTTTGTAGTGCTTGTCGAACTCGACATAGTATTTACCTACCAAGTGGTCGCCCTTCATGCCCGACGACTCGGGGGTCTCGCCACCACCGTAGAGCTGCCATGCGAGCATCGACTTGCAGATGTGAATACCGCGATCGTTCACAAGGTTTACCTTGATGACGTTATGGCCGTTGGCTTTCAGAATTGTCGCTACCGAGTATCCGAGCAGGTTGTTGCGGATGTGACCCAAGTGTAGGGGCTTATTTGTGTTGGGCGATGAGTACTCAATCATTATAGTACGACCCGATGCGGGAGCCATGCCGTAGTCTGCGGTAGTGGCAATATCGGCAAAGCGTGCAGCCCAAAACGAGGGATCAACAACCAAGTTAAGGAAGCCCTTGATGACGTTGAAACTCTTAATCTCGGGTGTTGTTGCGGTAATCTTCTCGCCGAGCTCCGTGGCTGTTGCCTCGGGAGACTTGCGCGATGCACGTAGTAGGGGGAATACAACCACTGTGTAGTCGCCCTCGAACTCTTTGCGAGTCTTCTG
The DNA here is from genome assembly GCA_045588005.1 of Alistipes sp. Lineage (GTDB taxonomy): Bacteria > Bacteroidota > Bacteroidia > Bacteroidales > Rikenellaceae > Alistipes. The sequence continues at coordinate 5,784 of JAZNDK010000031.1, forward strand.
TATCTGAATGTTGTCGCTTGTGCCGTATAGCTCCTGCGAAGCACGGGCAACGACGCCTGAGATAAACTCTTCGATGTTAATCATACTCACTCTTACTCTTTATATCTACTTAATATCAAATTGTTGCGTATAGTTAGCGTGCAAAGGTACGTTTTCTTTGCCAAATAATCACCATTTCCGATGAAAAATTAGTACCTTTGCGCTATTATTTGACGGTAGTATGAAGATTTCGAATATAGAACTCGGCCCTCAGCCACTATTCCTCGCCCCAATGGAGGATGTCACCGACCCCTCGTTTCGCTATATGTGCAAACGGTTTGGAGCAGATGTGGTATATACAGAGTTTATCTCCTCGGATGGTCTTATTCGCGATGCTTGGAAGTCGCGTGCTAAGCTAAACATCGCCAATGAAGAACGCCCTGTGGGTATTCAGATATATGGACACCTTATCGAGCCTATGGTCGAGGCTGCCCGCATAGCCGAGAGTGCAAACCCTGATATTATCGATATCAATTTCGGCTGTCCCGTTAAAAAGATAGCCAACCGCGGAGCTGGCTCGGGCATGATGCGTGACCCCGACCTTATGGTCGAGATGACACGACAAATTGTGCGTGCCGTAAATAAGCCCGTCACCGTTAAGACACGCTTAGGTTGGAGCGATGAGATGCGCAATATCGAGGAGATAGCCTTGCGTCTGCAAGATGTAGGTATCGCAGCGCTCACTATACACGGTCGTACTCGCTCACAGATGTATCGTGGCGAGGCCGATTGGACACTTATCGGCAAGATTAAGAACGACCCGCGCATAACCATCCCTATCATAGGCAATGGCGATGTCGATTCTGCCGAGAAGTGCAAACTCATGTTCGACCGTTACGGTGTCGATGGTGTGATGATAGGCCGAGCTACCTATGGCCGCCCATGGATATTCCGAGAGTGCAAGCACTACCTCGAAACGGGTGAACTCCTGCCGCAGCCATCGGTCATCGAGCGTGTTGCCATAGCTAAGGAACATCTACACAAGTCGTTGGAGGTCAAGGGTGATAGGGTAGGAATACTCGAAATGCGACGACACCTCACGAATTACTTCAAGGGCCTACCCGATTTCAAGCAGACACGCCTTAAACTCGTCACCTCGTTCGATGTCGAGGAGATACTCTCTACGTTGGACTATGTTGCCGAGCGTTGGGGCGACTTCGATATGCGCGAGATTACACCCTCGCCACTCTCTCACGAGCTGTAAAACGAGGCTTACAATAGCCTCAGGAGCTCTGCCATAAGCACTCCAAAGTGGTTGCCCAAGGCGTAGCCAATGATGCCGGCACTTAGTCCTGTAACGAGTGCCGACTTATTGCGCATGGCCGCAACGGCCATAGGCACGAACGGAGGCGAGTTGATAAAGGCCACAGAGGATATCACCATCGAGTCGGCGTCGATACGCATAACACGGCAGAAAACGGTATGTATGGCAAGCGATACGAATACCGCAAAACTCATAAAGGCTATTTGATTAAGACCTCCAACAATGTCGAGATTCGAGAAGTCGGCCATAGATGCAATAGCAAGGCTGAAGATGTATATCAGATACATTCCCGCGTCGTAGCTGCGGCTGAGTCGGCGTATAGGTTCGATAAACGAGCAGATAACACCGAGCGTTGTGATTAACAGGATGAATACAACCATAAACCATCCCTCGGGCATAAGTAGTGCTAATCCACCCGATATAGCTGCTATAATGAATGTTACGCCGATTATCTTTGCTAATTCTTTAACTCCATCGCGACTCCAAAATCTCTCTTTGACTACCTCCCGACCGGCATCGTTATAACATGTCGTTTTATCACTCTCTTCTGCGGCCTGCGTGTCGATGGCTGGTTTCTCGCCATATAGTCGGCGAAAGAGTTTTATACCAACGCTGAACAGGAAGACAAAGTAGAGGAACGAGATGATGATGTCATAAGAGTTTATCAGCACAAATGTTTGGCTCTCGATGCCGAATATCGTCTGCAAGGCTGCGGCATTGAGCGTGCCTCCGGTGTACATGCCCGAAATTATACCACCTATCTCGGCCCCTTCGTTTAGGTGGCGGCCAAAGAGCAGGTAGCCTCCCGCTACGGCTATTGCAACGGCGACAAACCCGCTCACAGCGACCTTAATCTGACGACCTGCATCGTTGCGCGTAAAGTTACATCCAAAGAGCATCATAGGGATAGCCAACGGGATGGTTATGTTGGGTAGTAGTTCCTGAAAGATAGCTATCTCCACGGGTTTGAACGGTAGGTTGGCAAGCACAACTCCAATGGCATAGAGTACCATTATCGGACCTATCTTATCGAGAATCGTAAATCTGCGACAAAGGCGCATAACAGCCCACGGTGTGAGTGTAAATATCAAAAATAGAACGACGTAAGAGAGTATAGTCATAGTTCGGTGTAGTAATATATATTGTGGCTGCAAAGTTACACAAGAAAATGATACAAAATTTCAGAAATAGAGGTTAAGTAACTAAGTATATATACCTATTATTATATGTACAATGTGATAAAAAGTCCAAAATTGAGGGTAAATCGCAAAATAATCCGTAAGTTTGTAAAAATTATTATAAACTATTAAGGTGCAACTTCCTTTTTGGTAGAGGGCACAACCCAAAACACCCATGAAAGAACATTTAGTAAATCTCGATTCGCTGACCATTAACCTTGGTGCTGGCGAAATGGTCATCGTAAACATCATCCTTGCCTTTGTGATGTTTGGCGTAGCATTAGGCATTAAGCTACAAACCTTCAAGGATGTATTCAGTAACCCCAAGTCGGTTATTGTTGGCGTACTGCTTCAATGGATAGTTCTTCCTGCGGCTACCTTCCTACTCGCCATCATTCTCAATCCGTGGATTACGCCGATGATGGCTATCGGTATGCTTCTTGTGGCCTCGTGCCCCGGAGGTAACATATCGAACTTTATCTCGTCACTATCGAAGGGTAATGTCGAGCTATCGGTGTCGATGACAGCTATTACCACCGCTTTTGCTCCTGTGGTTACTCCTCTAAACTTCTGGTTGTGGGGTACGCTCTACTGTGGTTACGCCTCGGTACACAACGATATACCCACGCTCGAGATTCCGTTCAGCGATATGCTTAGTCAGATATTGCTTATCTTGGGTATTCCAATCATTCTTGGTCTTATCGTGTCGCGCTACCTGCCCAACTTGGCTAAGCGACTAATGAAACCTGCGCAGATTCTCTCTATTTTGCTCTTTATCGGCATGGTAGCCGTATCGCTTACACAGGTGCTCACCGCTCTCGAATCGCGTTGGAGCGTATATGCAGCTATTCTGTGTGCCTTGGTTATCGTCGTGCTTCACAACGCTACAGCTCTCGGTACGGGATATTTCGGTGCAACCCTTGCGCGTGTTCCCAAAATCGACCGTCGCTCACTCACTATCGAGGTGGGTATTCAAAATTCGGGCTTGGGCCTCGCTCTACTATTCAACCCCGCAATCTTCTCACCCGAGCTTTGGACAAATAATGGAGGCATGGTACTTGTAACCGCGTTGTGGGGAGTATGGCACATCGTGTCGGGCCTCACTATCGCATCGATATTCCGTCGTCAGCCAATCAAAGAGTAGAATATGGCAAGAAAGATTAAGCGTGTACAGGATTACGATCCATGGTATAGCTTTTTGCGTTACTATGTCGATTTGGCCCTAAAACTATCCTACCGTACGGTGCGCTACGTGGGGCGAGAGAACATCCCGCAGGATGGGGCGGTGATCTATGCTCCAAATCATACCAACGCACTTATGGATGCTTTGGTAATACTTGCCATGGACCGCAAACCTAAGGTCTTTGTGGCGCGTGCCGACATCTTCCGAAACCCCACATTGGCAAAGATTCTTACTTTCCTGAAAATCATGCCCATAATGCGTATGAGGGATGGTATGGATGAGGTTCGCAAGAATAACGAGACGATAGAGCGAGCTATCGATGTGTTGCGTGATAGAGTACCCTTCTGTATCTTTCCCGAGGGCACGCACCAAACTAAGTATTCGTCGCTGCCACTATCTAAGGGTATCTTCCGCATAGCTTTCCAAGCTCAGAAGTATATGCCCGATATGCCGCTATATATCGTGCCCGTAGGTCTGCGTTATGGTAGCTTCTTCCGCTTTCGCTCGACGGTGCGTGTGCATATTGGCGAGCCTATAAATGTCGGTAGTTTCATTGCCGAGCATGGCGATATGAGCACTTCGGAGCAGATGAACGCCATGAAGGATATGCTCGAAGAGCGCATGAAGAGTTCGATATTCTACATCCCCAACGATGATGACTACGAGGCGACATACGAGATATGTGCTGCGACGGTAAATAGTCAGCTAACCCACATACGCGATGACAAGGAGTATGGCCACCTTCGAGGGCTAAACGCCTACTTCGAGGCCAACAATATGACGGTCAAGCACCTCGCATATCTCAAAACTGCAAATCCCGAGCTGGCGGCCGAGCTTTTGGCCCTCGGTCGTAAGGCTGCCGACATTCGTGTTAAGGAGCGTATCAGCCTATCTTCGGTGTCGGTTAAGTATGTGGTACTATCGCGCATTATCAAGGTGCTCATTCTCCTTGTGACACTGCCGTATGTACTCCCGGCAACAATTCTGACACTCCCAATAAATGGCGTCTGTCGCTTTCTCTTTACCAAGCTCAAAGACTACGCATTCCGCAACTCGGTGCGCTTCCTTGTGAACTTGGTGCTTTGGCCGCTGCTGATGATTATCTACTCGATAGTGGCCTATGCTGTGCTACCGTGGCAGTGGGCTCTGCCGATGACACTGCTACTGCTCCCTGCTCCTATCATTGCGCATGAGATGGCTCGTCTATTCCGTCTGTTGATATCCGACGTCAAGCTATTCTTTAATAAGGAGCTACGCAGATGCTACCACGATATACGCGATAAAATGTTTACAAAACTATAACCCTATGAAATTACGTTACTTACTAACCACAGCCTTCGCGCTGCTAATCCTTGTGCCGGCGTTTGCCGATAATACCGAGGCTACTACCGAGGAGAACGCTTTGGAGCAGCCCAAGAAGAAGGATATTATCAAGACAGGTTACAACTTTGGACCACTGCCCGCAGTAGCCTTCGATGCAGATAAGGGCTTTCAGCTCGGTGCGCTGCTCAATATCTACGACTTTGGTGACGGCTCGACCTATCCCAATACTCGCCAGCAGTGGTACTTCGAGGCTTCGTTCTTCACTAAGGGCTCGCAGCTCTTCGTGGTGTCGTACGACAACCGATTCCTTATTCCGGGTGTGCGTTGGTCCACAGCACTCACCATCACCAACGATAAGGCGATGGATTTCTACGGCTTCAACGGCTATATGGCTCACTACGACGCCGACCGCGTAGCTGCGGGTAAGGATAAGAGCAACCACGACGCCTATATCTACACCCCAAAATATCGCGTAAACCGCCTTGCAATGCTCTTCAAGACCGACTTTGTGGGCAACATCTGGAACAAGAAGTTCTTCTGGGAGGCGGGCTATCACCTCAGCTATCTGCGTCAGGGATACAAGGAGCAGGGTGCTCTTAACCTCGATAAGATCAACAAGAATAAGAAGGATTATAAGATGTTCCCCGAGGATGAGCCTACAATCTTCGACCTATACCGTAAGTGGGGTATAATCTCCGAGGAGGAGGCGTGGGGTGGTCTTAATAGCTCGGTGCGCGTTGGACTGCTCTTCGATACTCGCGATAAGGAGGGCGCTCCCTCGCGCGGTGTATGGGCTGAGGCTCACCTTATGCTCGCTCCCAAGTGGCTCGGTACGACCAATCCCTACTATCGCTACTCGGCAACATTCCGTCACTATGTGCCTATTGTGAAGAACGACATACTCACCTTCGCCTACCGTATCAACTACGAGGGTACTTTCGGTGACGATGCTCCATACTATGTTCTACCCTTCATTACCACTATGGGTCAGACCTACGACCGCGACGGTATGGGTGGCTACCGCACTATCCGCGGTGTGATGCGTAACCGTGTACAGGGCTTGGATATGCTCTCGTATAATGCCGAGTTCCGCTGGCGATTCGTATCGTTCCGTCTATGGAAGCAGAATATAGCCTTCGGTCTCAACCTCTTTAGCGACGGTACCATGGTAACTAAGGCCTTCGACATGACGTTCCGTGGCGATGAGGCCGACCGAGCAGAGTATGAAGAGTATATGGCATTGGGTGCCGAGAGCGACCGCCCGCATATCACCGTTGGTGCAGGTCTGCGCTTCATCATGAATCAGAACTTTATCGTAGCCTTTGAGTATGGCTTGCCGATAAGTCGTTTCAGCAGCAATCCCGTAATCAAGAACCAAGATGGTAAGGGTGCTTTCTATATTAACACGGGCTACCTCTTTTAATTTATTGTGAAAAGGGGTCATCTGCGGCCTCTCAATCATTGGCTCGAATGGGAAATACGTTTAGTATGTCCCATCCGAGCCAATTTCATGTCGAGACCACATC
>JAZNDK010000032.1:0-20504 GCA_045588005.1 Alistipes sp.
CGGGTCTTTGGACTCGCATTGTGGAGCGTCCTTATGGCGTTATCGCTAACCCAGAGGCACAGCCCAAGGCTATCTTCGTGTCGGCATTCGACTCGGCACCTTTGGCTCCCGACTACAACTTCATCCTCAAGGAGGAGAAGGCTGCAGTTGTGGCAGGTATGGCAGTGTTGGCTCGCCTCACCGATGGCAAGGTGCACCTCTCGGCTCGTCAGGGCGCAGAGGGCTACATGGCCGAGGTTAAGGGTGTTGAGTATCACACCTTCGAGGGCAAGCACCCCGCAGGTAATGTAGGTATTCAGATTCATCACATCGACCGTATCGCCAAGGGAGATATCGTTTGGACAGTAAACATTCAGGATGTGGCGATGATTGGCCGTACGCTTATTGGTGGTAAGCTCGACATGACTAAGGTTGTAGCAGTTGCCGGTAGCGAGGCTCAGAAGCCTATGTACAAGCGTATCATCTCGGGTGCAGCTATCGAGAGCATCGTTGGCAAGCAGCCTGCGAGCGTTCGTATCATCTCGGGAGATGTTCTCTCGGGTGTTAAGACCGAAGCTGATGGTTACATTTCGGCAAATGCCAACGTGGTAACCCTTATCCCCGAGGGTGATAAGTATGAGTTGCTTGGTTGGGCTATGCCCCGTTTCCACCGCTTCTCGGTGTCGCGTGCTTACTTCTCGTGGCTCTGTCCGAAGAAGGAGTACAAGCTCGATACCAACCTCAATGGTGGCGAGCGCCCCTTTGTTGTTACAGGCTTGTACGAGAAGTATCTCCCTATGGATGTCTATGTATCGTACCTGCTTAAAGCTATCCTTGTTGGCGACTTGGACAAGATGGAGAATCTCGGTATTTACGAGGTGCTACCCGAGGATTTGGCGTTGTGCGAGTTTGTTGATCCCTCGAAGATAGATATGCAGCAGATCGTACGCGATGGTATTAACTTAATGATTAAGGAGAGCTAAGCTATGGGATTGCGTAATTTTGTAGATAAGATTAAGCCCACCTTCTCGGAGGGTGGTAAGCTCGGTTTCTTGCACTCTACGTTCGAGGGCTTCGAAACATTCCTCTATGTTCCCAACACCGTAACACGCAAGGGTTCGCATGTTCGCGACTGTAACGATATCAAGCGTGTGATGATTGTTGTGGTATTGGCTCTTATTCCTGCTACGTTGTTTGGTATGTACAATGTCGGCTACTTGGCAGGCATCGAGGGCATACTTCCCGCCTTCTGGTATGGTTTCCTCAAAACCCTACCTACGATTATCGTATCGTACGTTACGGGTCTTGCTATTGAGTTTGCCTTTGCTCAGAAGCGTAAGCACGAGATCAACGAGGGCTTCCTTGTTACGGGTCTTCTCATTCCGTTGGTTATGCCCGTAACCATTCCTTTGTGGATTGTTGCTCTCTCGACTGCATTTGCAGTAATTATCGGTAAGGAGGTATTCGGTGGTACAGGTATGAACGTATTCAACCCTGCGCTCTTGGCGCGTGCCTTCGCCTTCTTCGCCTACACTCCCCAGATGTCTGGTGAGGCTGTATGGTATGCCGATGGTAAGACAGGAGCAACCGCTTTGGAGCAACTCTCTACTTACACCGCAGGTTCGGAACTTCCCTACTCGGTATCTGATGCATTCTTCGGCTTTATGCCCGGTTCGCTTGGCGAGACCTCGACTTGCGCTATCCTTATCGGTGCAGCGTTGCTTCTATTCACGGGTGTTGCTTCGTGGCGTATTATGCTCTCTGTATTTGTGGGTGGTTTGGCCTTTGGCTACCTCTTCGATGCAGTAGGCATGACCGAGTATCCTGCATACTATCATCTATTGGTTGGTGGTTTTGCTTTCGGTGCAGTCTTTATGGCTACTGACCCCGTTACTTCGGCTCAGACCAACACAGGTAAGTGGATTTACGGTTTCATGGTAGGTGCTCTTGCAGTTCTTATCCGTGTTGTGAACCCCGCATATCCCGAGGGTATGATGCTCTCAATCCTCTTTATGAACGCTTTGGCTCCGCTTATCGACTACTTCGTTGTTGAGCGTAACGTGGCGCGTCGTAAGAAGCTAATCAAGAACGTAAAATAAGTTGGAGCTATGGCAATAAATAAAAATTCGAATGTTTACATCATCACTTATACCGTAGTGATGGTGATTATTGTAGGTGCCTTGCTCGCATTCTTGGCTACATGGCTTAAGCCTACTCAGGATGCCAATGTGCTCAACGAGCAGAAGGTATCTATCATGAAGGCCTTTGGCGAGGCTGATGCTTCGTTCGACGAGGTTGTTACTATGGGCCGTTTGGTTGGTGGCGAGTTTGTTGCGGTTGATACCGAGAACGCTGCCGATGTACAGGCCGTATTTGATATTCTTGGCAACCGTAAGGATTTGGCCGAGGCTGTGGATGCTCTTCCTATCTTCAAGATGGAGAATGAGGGTGTCGCTAAGTTCGTTTTGCCTATCGTAGGTAAGGGCCTTTGGGGCGATATCTGGGGCTATGTAGCTTTGCAGCAGACATCCGACAATGTTGTAATCACAGGTATCGTTATGGACCATGCGGGCGAGACCCCTGGTCTTGGTGCTGAGATTGCTACCGATGCTGTTCAGCAGCTCTTTGCAGGTAAGGCTCTCTACGATGCTGAGGGTAACTTCGCAGTTCGTATGCAGAAGGGTGGTGCTCAGAACGAGCATCAGGTCGATGCCATCACGGGTGGTACGAAGACTAGTGACGGTGTGAATGCTATGTTGGCAACCTCGATTGGCAAGTACGAGTCGTTCTTGCGTGGCGCGGAGGCAGCGGCTGTTGCCGATGTTGAGTCGTGCGCATGCGGCGAGTGCTGCGTTGAGGAGAGTGTTGAATCTATTAACGAGTAAGGAGGAGACAGAATATGAAACTAAGTAAGAATTTTACTAATCCGTTGGCTGCCAACAACCCCGTTATCGTTCAGATTTTGGGTATTTGCTCAGCCCTTGCCGTTACGGTTAAGCTTGAGCCGGCTTGCGTTATGGGATTGTCCGTTATCTTCGTTACGGCCTTCTCGAATCTCATCATGTCGTTGTTGCGCAATGGCGTACCTTCGCGTATTCGCATTATCGTTCAGCTGGTTGTTATCGCCACGCTTGTTATCGTCGTTGATCAGGTGCTTCGCGCCTATATGTACGACGTGTCTAAGCAGTTGTCGGTATATGTCGGCCTTATCATCACCAACTGTATCGTGATGGGTCGTGTTGAGGCTTTCGCCTTGGGTAACAAGCCTTGGGATTCGTTTGTTGATGGTGTTGCCAACGGTATTGGCTACGCGCTGATACTCGTTATTGTAGCCTTCTTCCGCGAGTTGTTTGGCTCGGGCGAGTTGTTCGGTTTCGATGTATTGACTCGCTTTGGCTATGTCAATAACTCGTTGATGCTCTTCCCGCCTATGGCACTTATCATCGTAGGTGTAATCATCTGGATACACCGCTCTATTAATAAGGACTTACAAGAAAAATAGGAGGTTAGCGTATGTTGAATTTGTTTATTAACTCGATGCTTATCGAGAATATGGTCTTCGCCTTCTTCTTTGGCATGTGTTCGTACATCGCCGTGTCGAAGAGCGTAAAGACCGCTTTGGGTTTGGGTGCAGCTGTTACCTTTGTGATGGTAATGACCGTGCCTCTGAACTACCTCTTAAACCAATATGTGCTGGCTCCCAATGCTTTGGGTGAGGGTGTAGATTTGAGCTTCTTGTCGTTCATCCTCTTCATCGCCGTTATTGCCGCCTTTGTGCAGCTTGTGGAGATGATTGTCGAGAAGTTCGCACCGGCACTATATAACCAACTTGGTATCTTCTTGCCGCTTATCGCCGTGAACTGCGCCATCATGGGTGGCTCGTTGTTCATGCAGCAGATGGTTGGCACCGAGATTAACTCTGTTGGCGACTCTATCGTCTATGGTCTTGGCTCGGGTATTGGTTGGTGGTTGGCTATTGTCATGATGGCCGCTATCCGCGAGAAGATTGAGTATTCGCACATCCCCGCAGCCATGAAGGGCCCCGGTATCGCCTTTATTATCACAGGCTTGATGGGTATCGCCTTCATGATCTTCTCGGGTATTCAGTTGTAACCTTTAATAAAGAGTATTTATATGAACTTTACTGTTATTTTATGGGCAATCGTTGCCTTTCTTGCAGTGACACTCGTGTTGGTGGCATTGCTACTCTTTGCAAAGGCAAAACTGACCTCGTCGGGTGCTGTTAAGATCAACATCAACGACGGAGATAAGGTATTGGAGGTAGAGTCTGGCTCTACACTGCTAAACACCCTCTCGGAGCAGGGTATCTTCCTGCCTTCGGCATGTGGTGGTAAGGGTGCTTGCGGTCAGTGCAAGTGTCAGGTAGTATCGGGCGGTGGAGAGATTCTTCCTACCGAGCGTGGTTTCTTCAACCGTCGTCAGATTAACGAGGGTTGGCGTCTTGGCTGTCAGGTTAAGGTTAAGGAGGATATTGCCATTAAGGTACCCGCATCGGTGCTCAGCATCAAGAAGTGGGAGTGCGAGGTTGTCTCGAACAACAACGTGGCTACCTTCATCAAGGAGTTTGTGGTTAAGCTCCCCGAGGGTGAGCACCTCAACTTCCGTTCGGGTGGTTATATCCAGATTGACGTACCTGCAATCACGGTTGATTATAAGGATATCGATGTAGATCCCGAGTACCGCGAGGATTGGGAGAAGATGGGTGTCTTCAACCTTAAGATGGTTAATCCCGAGCCTCAGGTGCGTGCTTACTCGTGCGCTACATATCCTGCCGAGGGCGATATCATCAAGCTTAACGTGCGTATTGCTACTCCTCCGTTTGATAGAGCTAAGGGTGGCTTTATGAATGTGAACCCTGGTGTATGCTCGTCGTACATCTACTCGCTTAAGCCCGGAGACAAGATCATCATGTCGGGTCCCTTTGGTGAGTTCTTCTTACCGGATAACCTCTCAGACGATCAGGAGCTTGTATTCATCGGAGGTGGTGCAGGTATGGCACCTATGCGTTCGCACATCATGCACCTCTTCAAGACTCTTAAAACGGGCCGTAAGGTTAATTTCTTCTACGGAGCTCGTTCGCTTAAAGAGGCTTTCTACCTCGATGACTACTATCAGATCGAGAAGGAGTTCCCCAACTTCAAGTTCCACTTGGCGTTGGATCGCCCTGATCCCGAGGCTGATAAGGCAGGTGTTCCCTATGTTGCAGGCTTTGTACATAACGTGCTTTACGAGACATACCTCAAGCAGCACGACGAGCCCGAAGGCATCATCTATCTCATGTGCGGTCCTCCGATGATGGCTCAGTCGGTAGTTAATCTACTTGACAGTCTCGGAGTTCCGGCGGAGAATATTCTCTTTGATAACTTCGGCGCATAATTTGTTGTGAAAAGGCAGCATCTGCTGCACCTCAATCGTTGGGCTGAATGGGAAATACGCTTAGTATGTCCCATCCAGCCCAACTTCTTTATCGGTGCAGCATCTACTACCTTTTGACAACAAATTTGGTGTGAAAAGGGGTCATTCTCGGCCTCTCAATCGTTGATAGGTCAGGTGGGTTAGATAGGTTAAATGAGCAATCTCCCACGTAACCCACGTAACCCACGTAACCCACAAAACCCATTAAGGCCGCAGGCCGTGCCCACACTACCAAATTATACATATAACTACCTATCTATCTTATACGATGAGGGCTGACCCTAAGAAGTCAGCCCCATCAAAAATATATATCCTCTCTCTTGTTTAGCGAACCTTGAAATCGGGGTCTGCCATCTGAGGGATAGGCTTGATATACTCACCACGCTCGAACTTATCGCGAACAGCCTTGAAGGTGTTGATTGTGTACTCAACATCCTCCATAGTGTGTGCTGCGGTAGGAATGACACGCAAGATGATCTCGCCCTTCGGGATTACGGGATAGATAACAATCGAGCAGAAGAGTCCGTAGTTCTCTCTTAGATCGACGATAAGGTTTGTACCCTCCTCGTTACCGCCCTTCATATAGATAGGCGTTACGGGTGACTGGGTAACACCGATATTAAAGCCATTCTCGGTGAGGCCCTTCTGCAATGCGCGGGTAATCTCCCACAACTTCTCCTGATACTCGGGGTGCTTGCGGATAAGGTCGAGACGCTTCAGCGCACCGATAACCATAGGCATAGGCAGCGACTTAGCATATAGCTGCGAGCGCATATTGTAGCGGAAGAGGTTGATCAACCAACGTGGACCCGATACGAATGCACCGATACCGGCCATAGACTTGGCGAAGGTGTTGAACAATACGTCGATATCATCCTGAACGCCAAAGTGGTCACCTGTACCGCGGCCACCCTTACCCATAGTACCGAAACCGTGAGCATCATCAACCAAGAGACGGAAGCTGAAATCCTTCTTACACTTAACGATAACATCCAAGAAGCCGAGATCGCCCTTCATGCCGAATACACCCTCGGTGATAACAAGAACACCACCTCTCTGCTGCTCGGCAAGCTCGGTAGCGTGCTTGAGTTGCAAGCGCAACGACTCCTCGTCGTTGTGGGCATAGGTGAAACGCTTGCCAGGGTGCATACGCAGACCGTCGATGATACATGCGTGGCACTCCTTATCATAGACCACAACGTCGCGAGGGGTGAGCAGACAGTCGATAATCGAGATCATGCCCTGATAGCCATAGTTGAGAAGGAAGGCATCCTCCTTGCCAACGAACTCGGCAAGCTCCCTCTCCAACTGCTCGTGGTACTTCGTCTGTCCTGACATCATACGAGCACCCATGGGGTATGCCATACCGAAATCCTTGCCGCCCTGAGCATCTGCCTCGCGCACCTCGGGGTGGTTGGCCAAGCCGAGGTAGTTGTTCAAGCTCCAGTTAAGCACGGGCTTGCCACGGAAAATCATGTGAGGGCCGAGCTCACCTTCGAGCTTAGGGAAGGCAAAGTAGCCGTGTACCGCCGACATATACTGACCGATGGGGCCGCCGGCATTCTGCGATAAACGATCAAAAATATCTACCATTTTATCTAAATATTTGGTTAAAACTTAATCTCTCTGCTTTGCAACATCTTATCCCGCTTGTGCGCAAAATTGTGTGCGTACAAGCGACATTATCACGGCAAAGATACTCTTTTTTTTGAGTTTTTGTCTAACGTTACAGATAAAATGGTACGCATAAAAAGCTAAATAAGTAAAAATACTTATCTGCTTTTACGCTCCACCTCTCTCGAAGCGGTGCATAGTGCGGCGAAGACGTAGCGATGTAAGAAGTGCTGCCGAACTGAGGCCGATGATAAGTCCTATTGCTAAGCCGTGACACCCCATATCGAGGCCATAGGCGAGGTAACAGCCTATCGGGATATTTAGAAATAGATATGAGCAAGTGACTATCGGCATGATAATTTTTACATCCTGCAATCCTCGTAACATACTTATAGATAGCCCCTGGATAGCATCCGAGAATTGATATATGGCAATAAGCAGCATCAGCTCACCGGTTAGAATCACTACCTCTCTATTATCGGTAAAAATCGAGGCTATCTCGGTGCTAAACATTACAAAGAGAATAGACATGCATATAGCCCAAAGCAGTCCAAGGTGGTAGGTTGCCTTAACCGTGGGGCGAAGTTCGTGGTATAGACCCGCGCCAAAGACGTGTGCAACGACAATTGTCGAAGCTGAGCCTATGGCTACGGTTATCATCCATGCGATATTTGCAATGCTGAAAGCTACCTGCATAGCTCCTGCTGAAATAGCTCCAAACGAGAGGGCGAGAATCGATGTGAGGATGAAGGCGGCCGATTCGAGTACCATTTGGAATGATATAGGGTATCCCACACGGGCGATACTTCGTAGGTAGGCCCTCTTTAACCCGCGGCCGCGCTCGAAGAGCGAGCGGTAGATGCGTAGGCGGCGCGAGAGGAAGAAGTAGGCGCATATAATCGCCATCTGTGCCACTCTCGAAAGCAGCGTGGCAAGACCTGCTCCCTCGGGGCCCATAGCCTCCGAACCGCAGTGGCCGAAGATGAAGATGTAGTTAAGTGCGATGTTGAGAATGTTACCCGCAAGCGTGGTCCACATCGCCACCTTAGTATTTCCAATACCCTCCAAGAACTGCTTGATACAGAGGAAGAACATAAGCGGCATAATGCTCCATACCAACATATCGTAGTAGGGTAGGGCCATAGCTGCCACTGCGCTCACATCCTCGCCGCCGCTCGACATCCACTCGCCGAGAGTGTCGATGAAGGGTCGTAGAGCGAGGGCTGTGGCTGTGGCTATAACGCCAATAAGCGTGCAGTAGATTATCGAGGTTTGAAATAGTGAGCTGACCTCTCTTCGTTCGCCACGGGCATAGTGCTCGCCAACAAGAGGCGTGATACCCATAGCGAGACCCATAGCCGCAAGATATATCAGCAAAAATAGCGAGCTGCCAAGGGCTACGGCAGCCAATGGTAAGGGGTCCTCGCCACCATAGTTGCCTACCATTGCCGTATCGGCAAACTGCGTGGCAAGCTGCCCCGCTTGTGCGATGACAACGGGTAGCGCAAGAGATAAGATGCGACGATAATAGGGCTTATATCTGCCAAGTAGCGACATTTGGTCTATACCTCAGAGGTAAACTTAAAGCGTATATCCTTGAAGTTGTCCTGAGCCATAGCTAAGGCGTAGCTCGTGTCGGCAAGGAAGACATCGCGGCCATGCTTATCTACCGCCATGTTAGTATGCTTTCTACGCTTAAAGTCGGCTAACTGATCCTCATTCTCAGACTCTATCCAGCACGCCTTATGTATCGAGATAGGCTCCCAGCGACACTTTGCGCCGTACTCGTGCTCCAAGCGGTATTGGATAACCTCGAACTGCAAAGCTCCCACCGTGCCGATAATCTTTCGGCCGTTGAGCGACGAGGTGAAGAGCTGTGCCACACCCTCATCCATAAGTTGGTCGATGCCTTTGGCTAACTGCTTGAACTTCATGGGGTCGGCATTCTCGATATAGCGGAAGTGCTCGGGCGAGAATGATGGGATACCCGTGAATTTCAGCTGCTCGCCCTCGGTAAAGGTGTCGCCAATCATAAATGTACCGGTGTCGTGCAGACCCACGATATCGCCCGGGAAAGCCTCGTCTATAACCGACTTCTTCTCGGCCATAAAGGCTGTGGGCGACGAGAATTTCAGCTGCTTGCCGCTACGTACATGCAGGTAGTTCTTGTTGCGCTCGAATCTTCCCGAACATATCTTCATGAAGGCGATACGGTCGCGGTGGTTGGGGTCCATGTTGGCGTGTATCTTGAAGATGAAGCCCGTGAGCTTATTCTCCGAGGGCTCGACAAGGCGTGTTGCCGTAGTAGCCATGCGTGGCGAGGGTGCAATGCGGATGAAGCACTCCAAAAGCTCGCGCACACCGAAGTTATTGACTGCCGAGCCGAAGAATACGGGAGCAAGCTCTCCGGCGAGGTAGGCCTCGCGGTCGAAGGCATCATAGACACCCTCCACCAAGTCGATGTCGTCGCGCAGCTGGCGTGCAAACTTCTCGCCGATGTAGGCATCTACATCCTTAGAGTTAAGGTCGTTGATATCGACGGTCGATGCGTCGGCTGTCTGTCGTTCGTCAGAGGTAAAGAGCGATAGGTTGTGCTCGTAGATGTTATATACTCCCTTGAACGTGTCGCCCGATGAGATGGGGAATGCCAAAGGGCGCACTCTGATTTTAAGCTCGCGCTCAACCTCGTCGAGCAGGTCGAAGGGCTCCTTACAGGGGCGGTCGAGCTTGTTGATAAAGACTATAACGGGGGTGTTGCGCATGCGGCACACCTCCATCAGGCGGCGCGTCTGTGTCTCGACACCCTTTGCTCCGTCGATAACGATGATTACCGAATCAACGGCTGTGAGAGTGCGGTAGGTGTCCTCGGCAAAATCCTCGTGACCCGGGGTGTCGAGGATGTTAATCTTGACATCCTTATACTCGAAGCCCATAACCGAGGTGGCAACCGAGATACCACGCTGTCGCTCAATCTCCATAAAGTCGGAGGTTGCTCCCTTCTTAATCTTATTGCTCTTTACAGCTCCTGCTACATGTATCGCGCCACCGAACAGAAGAAGTTTCTCGGTGAGTGTCGTCTTACCCGCGTCGGGGTGAGCGATGACAGCGAAGGTGCGTCGTTTGGTAATCTCGTCGATAAGTGCCATATCTCTTATATATATTTGGGCTGCAAAGATACAAATAAATTGTGAATGTCGAAAATCTCGGCTACCGAAAAATGAGGCATGGCCGCAAACTGCGAATTGTAAGCAAAATATTGGTAAATGTGGAATTTATGCTTATCTTTGTATAGATGTTTACTTATGCGCTTGCACATATATTATTAACACTTTTATAACTAATATTTTATGAGAAAATTCTATTTCGTAGGGGCAGCTCTTTTGCTCTCTTTGTCTGCGCTACTATTGGTGGCGTGTGACAAGGACCCTATTCCGGAGCCCGATCCTATTGTGTCGGAAATTGTGGTTGATAGTGTCGTTGAGGTTGATGTTGCAGGAGGTGCTATAATTATCTCGTATGAGATAACCAACCCACAAGAGGGTATGCGACTTATGGCCGAGTGCAACGAATCGTGGATAGAGAACCTATCGACGCAGCACTCTGGCGACATAACATTCTTCGTGAAGCCCAATACTCAGGGCGAGGAGCGCACTGCCGAGATTGAGCTTAGCTATGGCACGGCAAAGATAGGTGTTACGGTGCATCAGGCGGGAGCGGTAAGTTCCGTAGATTTCGGCTTCGAGGCTGAAATTACAGCCCAGGGCTACCACGAGTCTTATATTACCGTAACCCCCGAGAGCAACGACTACTACTTCCTTATGGATATATACCTCAAAGAGGATATCGAGGCCAACTACTTGCAGGAGGATGAGATGCTCTTTGCCTTCCAGATGGAGAACTATGCTATAATAGGAGGTTGGTCGGGTATGACAGCCGAGCAGGTGGCTGCATCGCGAGCCAGGAAGGGCGTGCAGC
Source organism: Alistipes sp. (assembly GCA_045588005.1). Lineage (GTDB taxonomy): Bacteria > Bacteroidota > Bacteroidia > Bacteroidales > Rikenellaceae > Alistipes. Next base: position 11,005 of record JAZNDK010000032.1, read on the forward strand.
GCGACGTTAAACTTAGCGGCCTTAAACCCGATACCGAGTGCGTTTTTGTGGCTTTCTATTACGACCCTGAGCGCGGCGAGCGACTGTCGGATATCATGCGTTATGAGTTTACAACAAAGGCTGCCGAGAGGGTGTCGCTCGGCTTTGAGTTCGATTTAGATATAGCAGGACCAACAGTAACTGCGAGCGTGAATCCCGACAGAGAGGATGCCCATTACTACTTTGATGTTATGCCGCGAGTCCTTGTTGAGGAGGTTATCGCTGACCTCGGCATCTCAAAGGAGGAGTACTTCGAGGATTGGTGGAGAGATCGTGTTCATGAGGACCTTCAAGGAGGTACGGTCGTAGGCGTTATTGTCGATGAACGCTGCTCGTTGGGTTCAGATAGCTACACCTTCGACCTCTTGGCCGATACCGACTACTATATCTTCGCCTTTGGTGTAAACGATGAGGCTGTATGTAACTCGACGCCACAGGTCGAACTCTTTACTACGGGCGAGGTGGCTACCTCGGGCCTCGCTATCGAGTTCGAGGTGTCGGAGCTTACCAAGTGCGGTGTGAAGGTCGATATTATTGCATCAAACAGCACTGACCCCTATGTGGCGGGCATAACCACTAAGAGCGAGTGGGAGAGCTTCGGTGATAATGACTCGGAGCGACTACTCGCTATTCTCGACGCCTACTCTTTCCCGCAGTACGCCTACGGTAATGGAGAGTTCGAGGAGCAGAAGGCTTTAACGCCCGATACCGAGTATGTATTCTTCGCATTTGGCTACTATGGCGGTGTGGTGACAACTAAGCTATACAGCATTGGCTTTAAGACTTTGGAGGATATAGCCTCGGATGTGAAGATTAGTATTAAGAGTTTGGGCTACTACGACATCTACGATATAAATGCCTATCTACCAGGATTTGGCTATATGGAGATCGATGACGACGGCTATGCCGTTATGCCTATCGAGTTTGAGGTTAGCGATGATAGTGCCGAGCTTTATGGCTATGTGTGGACTATAACACCCGATTTCGACCTGGATTGGGTAACCGACTCTAATCGCTTTGGTCGCATGCTCTATTGGGGGGAGCGACCCAGGGTGATGTGGACTATTGTGGCCTACGATACCGAGGCGTGGGTAGGATTTATGGCTAAGGACTCGAAGGGTTACTATACGGAGCAGTATCTCGAAAAGCGCATGATCACGCGTAATGGTGTGGGCGATGCCGGAGTCTTTGCCGAGTGGTATAATAATAACCCCGAGGCTAAGCCCGATATTTCGCAATATATCGACGAACTCTATCCTCAGCAGTAGAGTTGTCTGAAACCCTCGATGGAGAGATAGAGTGTTGCGGCCAATAAGTATGGTCTTAGCGTATCTCTCCATCGTATATTTTGGAGTACCGAAATAAGCCCCCTCTCCCCTCCAATAAGTTGTGTGGTGCCGAGATGGGCTGTTTGCTACCTATAAAACGAGATAGGGCCAACCTCTAAGGTCGGCCCTATCTCGTTCCTAATAATTTAGGAATTAGTTGTACTTGAATGTAGCCTCGTCAGATACGGTCAACTTCTTACGACCCTTTGCGCGACGAGCAGCCAACACCTTGCGGCCATTGGCGGTAGCCATTCTCTGACGGAATCCGTGCTTGTTGATTCTCTTGCGACGAGAAGGCTGGTAAGTTCTTTTCATTGCCATAGTCCTATCTGTTTTTTATGTTTTAGTCAATATCTGCGTTTCAAGTACATCTCATTCTCTCCGAAATGAGCTCTTTATGCGAGGTGCAAAGGTACAACGTTTTTTTGTAATTGCAAATATTTCGGTAAAAATAATTTCTTTTTTCGCTCTTTACCCCTTTTTAAGTTAATCCTCGAAGAGGTCGAGCTCGCCGCGCTCCACCTTGCCATAGATGGCTGCGAGTTCGGCGATTACGGGCGACACCACAGCTAAGGTATCTTCGACAACGCTTGCTCGCTCGCCTTTAAGACGATAGAGCATCGCTGCGTAGAGAGCCCTGAAACATAGCTCCGTGTCACTTATCTCGTCGTGGTCGAGAATGTCGCGAAGACGGGGTAGCGTAGGTTGCAGTGTGGCAAATGTTGAGCGGTAGTGCTCGCCTACGGGCAGTTTAAGCAGTTGGAGATGCAGGTTGTGTATGTCGGCGATAAGGTGCAAGGTGTGGTCTATGTGTCCCTTCTCGCTTTTGCCCTCCTTTTGGAGCAGCTCGACAATCTGCATATACCAATTAAAGATATTCTCGCGCTGCTGCTCGTCTGTACCCTCGCAGCGTGCTACAAGCGTGGTGTAGATAGCCTCGGGGCTGAATTGCAGAGCTCGCAACATATCCTCGACCTGCCATAGGTAGAGGATATATTCGGCTATATTCTCCTTGCGTTTTGATAGTGCAATAATCATCTCTATCCTAATTATCTGGTTGTGCAACTCATTAGTTTATAACCAATCCGAGGCGTTTACTACGCTCTTTGGGGCATTGGGTACATTGTCGAAGTAGCTGAAACCGGTGATGCGTTCAAGCTCCTCGATTGATATAACGTCGCGAGCCTCGGGCTTGTGACCCTTGCTCACCTCGTGGCAGAGGACAATAGCTCCGCATTGCAGCTCACTTGCCGAGCAATCCCTGACGCTCTTGCCCGTATTTCCGCTCTTGGTGCGCAGCATGGCGTAGTAGAACATCGTGGGGCGTGTCACGTCATTTCGACCACCGAACGATATCTTCTTGGGCGTAGCTTTATTGCCATACTTGTCGGTGTAGGGTTCGAAGTAGCAGCCTATGACCGTGTAGAGCGTATCGCGACATATGAGGTCGTCGATATGCTCTTCGAGGTTGTTCCACGCACCGCCACCCGTGTTGAAGGTATCGGAGTACTGCGGTGCGATGTTCGAGTAGTAGAATACCTGCTTGTTTGTTGCCGACGATGATAGTCGGTCGCTCGAGGCGAGGAGGTGACCCTTGTTGCAGCCGCCACCCGTAGCCTTGCTACTCGACTGTATGTTTGCAGGTATCTGAGGGTCGCAAGCGTAGGCGTTGGTACGGTTGGCCGAGCCATCGTAGCAGTTGTGCATGGGGGCAGCTACCCATACGGGGCAGTGGTGCTCGCTGCTGTAACATACCGAGAAGTTGCGAGCTCTACCCGAGCGTTGCGCATTCTGCTCCGAGCCACCGCACAGGTGGTGGGCATAGTAATACGAGCTGACTTTGTCGTCGCGACCATCGCCATTGCTGTCACTCTCGGCGGGCAACTCATACCACCCTGCACGATAGGTCTCTCCTGCCGCCGGCCCGGGTTCTGGCTCAGGCTCTGGCTCAGGCTCTGGTTCAGGCTCTGGCTCAGGTTCTGGTTCTGGTTCAGGCTCTGGTTCTGGCTCAGAGTTTGGCAATGTTGTAAACTCCTCTTTTGGAAGTGTCCATGAGTCGCCGAGGGCGTGGACAATAACATGGTAATCGTATGTTGTGCCGGGGCGTAAATCATCTACGCGGAGCGATATAGTGCGCCCCACATCGGTAGGATACCAGTCGAAATCGTCGTTGCCGGGGCGACTGACGGCAAAGCCCATAGCTTCGATTACGCCGTAGTCCGTCGAATTGACTACGGCATTAAGTGTCGCGGCTGTCGATGTAACCTCCTCGACCGACATCTCGTAAATGCCACATGCAAACTCCTCATCCCTCTCGCAAGCAAATAGCAATAGTGTAAGCGTTACTATCAGGGTCAATCTCTTCATCACAGTTATACTTAAATTTGAGGTCTTCAATATTTTACTCTCGCGCCTTCGAGTCAATCCAAATGGTAACAGGGCCGTCGTTCGTAAGCTCTATCTTCATATCTGCGCCGAAAGAGCCTGTTACTACTTGGCGGCCAAGTGCTCGCTCGACACTTGCGACAAAGGCTTCGTACAAAGGTCGCGAAATAGCTTCGGGGGCAGCCTTAATCCACGAGGGGCGATTGCCCTTCTTGGTCATGGCGTGAAGCGTGAACTGACTCACAACCATCACCTCGCCACAGATATCCTGCACCGAGAGGTTCATGACACCCGCCTCGTCGTCGAAGATGCGCAGCTGAGTGAGTTTTTTGGTCAGCCACTCGATATCCTCACTACTGTCGTCGTTACCTATGCCGACAAGCACCATAAGCCCCTCTCCAATCTCGGAGAATATCTCTCCGTCGATACGACAACGGGCCTCGCTGACACGCTGAATTAGTAATCTCATAGCCGCTATTAACTCTGTGCTTCCTCAAAGAAGCTCCATAGATTGTCGCCCTTAGGCACAGGAGCAGTGACACTTATAGGTTTTCCGCCGACGGGGTGCAGAAACTCCACACGTCGCGAGTGCAGCGATATGCCACCGTCGCGATTAGACCTCTTAGCACCATATTTCAGGTCGCCTTTAATCGGACATCCTATCGCCGATAGTTGGGCGCGAATCTGATGGTGACGGCCCGTTTTGAGATCGACCTCCAAGAGTGTGTAGTTGGTCGATGCGCCGAGCACGCTGTATCGTAGCAGAGCCTCCTTGCCATCGCCCTTGGGACGGATGTGTGCTCGCGAGCGGTTGCTCTTGGGGTCGCGCACAATCCAGTGGCGTAGCTCGCCCTCCTCCTCCGCGGGGCGGCTCTCGGTAATTGCCCAATAGCTCTTGTGTATCTGACCCGATCGTATCATCTCGTTGAGGCGGGCTAATGCCTTCGAAGTCTTGGCAAAGATTACAGCTCCGCTGACGGGTCGGTCGATGCGGTGTACCACGCCGAGGAATACAGCTCCGGGCTTATGGTCGCGAATCTTTATCATAGCCTTAATCTCATCTTCGATGGCCTCGGTGCCGTCGGGGTCACTCTGCACAAGGTCGCCGCAGTGCTTGTTTACTACGAGCAGATGGTTGTCTTCGTAGAGTATGTCGTTAATATCAAACATTACAACTTGAATGTAAAGGGTAATAGTTTTTCGGCACTATCAACAACGGTGGCTGTGCCCGCACCACTCATAATTACGCGTATGGGACTCTGCTGTCTGCGCTCCACATCAACAATTACCTGACGACACTGTCCACAAGGGTAACACTCCCTCTCCGAGGGTACAGAGGCTATGGCGAGAGCCTCGACGGGGTCGTTTGCGTAGTTTGCCTCGACGTAGAAGAGCAACGAACGCTCGGCGCATAGACCAGCGGGATATACCTCGCTCTCGAAGTTCGAGGCGTGGAGAGTCTTGCCACTGCGCAGCCTCACTGCTGCACCCACCTTGAAGTTGGAGTAACGTGCATTAGCCGAGGCTGTTGCAGCTTCGGCCTCCTCGACTAAGTGGCGGTCCGAGCTGTCGAGCTGGTCGAGCGACGTGTAGTGCTCGTAGCTGATATCCAATACTTGTTTCATAATCAAAACCTATGATTAACACTACAAAGGTATAAAAATTTTTGAGAAATTGAAAAATTTTACTATCTTTGCACAACCTACTACTACTATGAGAGCAAAACAACATAATATTTCAGCCCGCACGATGGCTTGTGGTCTTGGTATGTTGCCTATGGCAACCTGTCGAGGTGCTGTTATGTTGTCTATGCGAATGTGCCGTTAGGCACCGTTGTATCATTTTGGAGTGCTAAGTGCGCTCCACCTCTCAGCAATTGAACCATTAGCGTAGCACCTATTTAGGAGTATATTGCTCTTGTGCGGGTGCTCATTATGTTAAGCATAACACAAAATATACCCAACTATACTATGAAAGAGGAAAAACTACACTTCGAGACTATTCAGATACATGGTGGCTACAATGTCGATGCGACCCAATCACGCGGCATAGCCATACACCCCACGGCAGCATACCACTTTCCAACATGCGACTATGCTGCCAACCTATTCACTCTTAGCGAGGCAGGTTACATCTATACCCGTCTGCACAACCCCACAACTGCGGCCTACGAGGAGCGTATTGCTGCGCTCTATGGTGGTGTTGGGGCTTTGGCAACAGCCTCGGGAATGTCGGCTATACTGCTCACTGTAACAGCTTTGGCAAATGCAGGAGATAATATCGTAGCCTCGCCCTACCTCTACGGTGGCACGCACAACCAATTTGTAATCTCGCTCAGAAATTTGGGCGTTGAGTGTCGTCTTGCGGCGAGCGACTCGGCCGAGGATATAGCCAAGCTTATAGATGATAAGAGTCGTGCCATATTTGTAGAGTCGATGGGTAATCCTACCTGCCGAGTAGCCGATATCGAGGCTTTGGCCGATGTGGCACACCGTAATAGCATACCGCTTATCGTAGATAACACCTTTGGTGCAGGAGGCTACCTCTGCAACCCCTTTGAGTGGGGCGCAGATATTATCACCGACTCGGCAACGAAGTGGATAAATGGCCACGGTACGGCTATGGGAGGAATTATCGTCGATAGCGGAAAGTTCGATTGGCGGTCGTCGGGTAAGTTCCCGCAGATTGATGGCCCCTCGGAGGGTTACCACGGACTCAACCTATGCGAGGCCTTTGGTAGTGCAGCCTTTATTGTGAAGTGTCGCGTGGATGGCATGCGAGACTTCGGCTGCTGCCCCTCGCCATTCGATGCCTACCTGATGATGCTCGGCTTGGAGACGCTGTCGTTGCGCGTAAAGCACGAGGTGGAGTCGACATACAAGCTCGCCGAGTATTGCCGTCGCCACCCGAAGGTCGAGCGCGTGAGCTTCGTGGGCTTCGAGGAGCACCCGAGCCACGAGTTGGCTAAAAAATACTTCAAGCATGGCGCATCGGCCGTACTCACCATCGAGCTCAAAGGCACGTTGGAGAGCACCGTGAAGTTTGTCGAGAGCCTTCGTCTGTCGGGCAATATGACCATGATTGGCGACTCTATATCGGTCGTTACGCACCCCGCCTCAACGACACATAAGCAGCTCTCGGACGAGGCTAAGCGTGCCGCGGGTATCACGCCGACGCTGCTTCGCATATCCCTCGGTTTGGAGAATGTCGAGGATATAATTGCCGATTACGAGCAGGCACTTGCAAATATATAATCTGCGCATGAGTAAGCTCTATAAACATAACGCACCACTACGTCTCGAATCGGGCGAGATACTCCCCGAGGTGGAGATTGCCTACGACACCTTCGGCGAGCTCAACGCCGCCAAGGATAATGTCATCTGGGTATGTCACGCCCTCACGGCAAACTCCGACGTTGCCGACTGGTGGCCTCACACCGTCGAGGAGGGTAAGTTTCTTGACCCCACGCGTTACTTCATAGTGTGCGCCAACTTTCTTGCATCGCACTATGGTACGACCTCGCCGCTAAGCATCAACCCCGCAACGGGTAGGAAGTGGTACTACGACTTTCCGCGTATTACGGTGCGCGACATGGTGGCGGCTCATAGGCTTCTCGCACGACACCTCGGTATCGAACGTGTCAAACTGCTTATAGGTAGCTCGATAGGAGGCTTTCAGTGTATGGAGTGGGCCATTATCGAGCCCTCGTTTGCTGAAAATCTCGCACTTATAGCCACTACGACATGCTCAGAGCCGTGGGCCGCAGCCTTCAACGAGTCGCAGCGTATGGCAATACGCCTCGACCCTACGTGGGGCTCGCTCGCTGACGATGCCGGCATTGATGGCATGGCCGTAGCACGAAGCATAGCTCTTATAAGCTATCGTGGCGGTGCGGCCTACAATGCAACGCAGCAGGAGATAGATGGCGGTGCGGATGTGTCGTTCGAGCGTCGAGCTCATAGCTACCAGCAGTATCAAGGCGAGAAGCTGCGTCGTCGCTTCAATGCTCTATCGTACTACCGCCTCTCCGAGGCTGTTGATTCGCACAACATAGCTCGTGGCCGAGGCTCTATTGCCGAGGCTCTGCAACGTATCGAGTCGCGAACACTTGTAGTGGCGATAACCTCCGATATACTCTTTCCGCCCGAGGCACATCAGCCTCTGAGAGAGCATATCGCCGATGTGGAGTACCACCTCATAGAGTCGGAGTTTGGTCACGATGGTTTCTTGGTGGAACACGAAAAGCTAAACCGCATAATTTGCAACTTCTTGGATAATAAACCGAAAAACTAAAACTATAACGATATGAAGAATATAAACATCGGCCTCTTTGGCTTTGGAAATGTGGGCCATGGACTATACGACGTACTTAGTCGTATCAACTCGGACAATGTACATATCAAGCGCGTATGTGTGCGCCATATAGATAAAAAGCGTGGCGTCGCAGCCGAGTTTACCGACAATCCCGACGATATCTTTGACGATAAGAGCATCAATCTGATTGTTGAGGTTATCGACGATGCCGAGGCTGCTTACGACATTGTTAAGCGAGCTTTGAAGAGCCGCATACCTGTTGTCTCGGGAAATAAGAAGATGCTCGGCCACCATATCCTCGAACTTATCGACCTTCAGGAGCAGTACAATACACCGCTGCTCTACGACGCCTCGGCATGTGGCAGTATCCCCGTTATTCGCAACCTCGAGGAGTACTACGACAACGACCTGCTCTGCTCGGTAAAGGGTATTCTGAATGGCTCGTCAAACTTTATACTCTCGAAGATATTTAACGAGCATATGAGCTACGAGGCAGCCTTGAAGTTAGCTCAGGATCTCGGCTTTGCCGAGAGTAACCCAACACTCGATATCGACGGCTGGGACTCGCTCTACAAGCTGATAATCATCACAATCCACGCCTTTGGTGTCTATGTATCGCCCGACGAGCTCTTTACCTACGGCATCTCAACAATGAACGATTCGGATATTCGTTTCGCGAGAGAGAAGGATCGCCGCATAAAGCTTGTGGCGCATGTCGAGAAGTTCGACGATCGTCTGATAATGTGTGTTATACCACAACTTATATCGCGCAACAAATATATATATAGCGTCGAGGATGAGTTCAACGGAGTGGTAATCAAGGGTCTCTTCTACGATAAGCAGTTTATGTTCGGCCGTGGAGCGGGTGGTCATCCTACCGGCTCGGCAGTGCTCAGCGATATCACAGCGTGTGGCTACAACTACCGCTACGAGTACAAGAAGCGTAATGACTCGGTGCTTCCGACTTATACCACCGAGCACACCTTCCGTGTCTATTTCCGTTATAAGAGTGCTGAGCAGCGCAACCTGTTGCATTTTAGCAAGATACGCGAACAGTATTCGTCGGAGGAGTACAACTATATTGTGGGTGATGTTACACTCACCAATCTCAAAGCGCATCAGGAGGAGTTGCGCGTTAAGGATTGTTTTGTGGCGGCATACCCCTTCGATTAAATTTGGTGTGAAAAGGCAGCATCTGCTGCACCTCAATCGTTGGGCTGAATAGGAAATACGTCGAGTATGTCCTATCCAGCCCAACTTCTTTATCGGTGCAGCATCTACTACCTTTTGACCCCAAATTTGCTGTGAAAAAGGGTCATTCTCGGCCTCTCAATCAAAGCCACGGATGGAATGTAGGTCAAGTACTATCCATCCGTGGCTTTCTCATGTCAGCGTCACTACAGCGCCGCTCTGACAACAAATTCTCTGCGTTGC
>JAZNDK010000033.1:0-10679 GCA_045588005.1 Alistipes sp.
GTTAAAAGCCGTGAGATGTGGTGCGAAATGAGAGAACTCCGGATGGGACATACTAAGCGTATTTCCCATTCGGAGTTCTAAGTTTCGTGCCGCAGATTGCGGCTTTTCACGGCAAATTACACTGTTTCGCCAAAGAGTGTCGCTGATGAACAACCCGTGATACGAACACGGACATAGTCGCCAACCTTGTGATTACCCCTGTCGAAGACGACCATCTTATTCTGCGACGTGCGACCCGAGAGTTGCTCATCGCTACGCTTCGAGGTACACTCCACCAAAATCTCGAACTCCTTGCCCACATCGCGCTTGTTACTCTCCTCCGAGAGCCTGTTTTGCAGGTCGATAATCTCGGTCAAGCGGCGCGTCTTAACATCTTCGGGAATATCATCGCCCAAGTGACGCTGAGCAAAAGTCCCGGGGCGTTCCGAGTATTTGAACATATAGGCGAAGTCGTAGCCCACCTCACGCATAAGCGACAAGGTTGCCTCGTGCTCCTCCTCGGTCTCGTGGGCAAAGCCCGCGATAAGGTCGGTGGTGATAGCACAATCTGGCATATAGCGGCGTATGGCAGCCACACGCTCCAAGTACCACTCGCGCGAATACTTACGGTTCATACGCTCCAACATCGCCGTACTTCCCGACTGCGCAGGGAGGTGTATCGCTCGGCAGATATTGGGCATCGAGGCCATGGTTTCGAGGAGCTTATCGCTGATATCCTTGGGATGCGACGTAGCGAAACGTACACGTAGCAGCGGCGATATCTCGGCAACACGCCTCAACAGCTCGGGGAAATCGACCTCGCCCGTGCGATACGAGTTCACATTCTGGCCAAGGAGCGTAACCTCGCGGTAGCCATTCTCGAAGAGGGTGCGTGCCTCGGCGATGATAGTCTCGGCATCGCGGCTGCGCTCGATACCTCGTGTATAGGGCACAACGCAGTACGAACAGTAGTTGTTACAGCCACGCATAATGGCGATAAAGGCACTCACACCATTGCGGTCGAGTCGCACAGGTGCAATCTCGGCGTAGGTTTCCTCCTTCGAGAGCTCTACATTAACACCCGTAGAGCCATTATCGACCTCGCGTACCAAGCGCGGAAGGTCGCGGTAGGCATCCGGACCAGCAACGATATCTACACCCGTGCCACCCTTGGTCAGCTCCTCCTTCAATCGCTCGGCCATACATCCAATGATGCCTATAACGAGCGAGGGCTTCTGCTTACGCATGCGGCGCATCTCGCTAAGACGACCCCAGATACGCTGCTCGGCATTATCTCGAATCGAGCAGGTGTTGATAAGCACCACATCGGCCTCCTCTAAGCTCTCGGTATAGCGGAAGCCCTCCTGCTGCATGATGCTTACGACAATCTCAGAGTCGCCGACATTCATCTGACAACCATATGTCTCGATATATAGTTTGCGACCACTGCCGGTGAGCGGTCGCAAGCTATTAGCATTAAAATTAGTAACCATAGTTAAACTCTACATTTCTAAGGCTTGTACTACTCCACAGGCATACCATCCTCCTGCGGGAAGGGCTTGAAGCCCTGACCAAAGGTGTCGTATGCGTCGGTGACAACGACAAATGCTCGCGGGTCGAACTCCTTGATCTTATGCTGCACGTTGCGTACCTCCTTGCGGCTTACCACGAGGAATATCATCTCCTTATCGTGACCTGTGTACATACCCTTGGCTTTGAGATAGGTGCCGCCACGGTCGAGATCTTTGAGGATGTAGTTGCGCATATCCTCAGAGTGGTTCTCACATATAATATATAGGAGTTTATCGCGCGAAGCACCATCGATGGTGTAGCCCAAGACCTTTGCATTGACAAAGATACATACTCCCGAGTAGAGCGACAGCATCAAGCCCTGAGCCTCCTCACCCTCGGGCAAACCCACACCGAAGCCAATGACAATAAGACCGCTGAGTACGATGATAGCGTCGGAGAGCAGCACGCCATTGGCGAACTTCATCTTGGCAAACCTATGCAAAAGCATGCCGGTAATATCTGTACCACCGGTAGCGGCATTGTTGCGGATAACGATACCCACACCCACACCACTGAAACAGCCGCCAATGATAGCTGCAAGCATCAGATGGTTCGACAAATCGACAACACCACCCATAAGCAACGCAGGATCGAGAGCCTCGATAGCCTCGGCATTGGGATAGACAAGATAGTCGAGAAGGTTCATAAGACCCGGCGTAACGAACGATGCGAAGATTGTGCGACCACCGAACTTACCACCAAAGATAAGCAGCGCGGTGAGAATCAACGGCACATCGAACATATAGCCGAAAGTACCAACCTGAACTGATGGGAAGAGGTTGTGCAGCACAAGAGCCAAACCGTAGATACCTCCGGGCACCATATTGTAGGGGTTGATAAATACTACGAAAGCGATAGCCACCAAGAGGCATCCTAAGACAATCTGTCCCATCGATGACCACCATTCCCATTTAGTTAGCGAGTTCTTTGCCGACCGAGTAATGCCGGCGAGGTTCAGTTGTAGTTTCATAAATATGCAAAAGTATCTTTATAATCAACTTTAACATATCAAAGGTAGAAATATTTTTGAAAACAGCAATCTTTATCGCATATTTTTTTTCATCGACAAGCCGTAACCCCACAGCAAAGGAGTGCGTAAAATTTTGTTATTTCTCTTTTTTTTGTATCTTTGTAATGTCGCTATATGGCGCAATACACACTAACTCACTGAACAATAAACAAATAAGTAATTTTTATGGAGAATTGGGGCGTACTTACATACTATTGTGCTATAACTCTTATTATAATCGCCTATCTGCTCGGCTCAATTCCGAGTGCAGTGCTTATAGGCAAGAAATATTATGGCATAGATATTCGCGAACATGGTAGCAAAAATGCCGGCACTACAAACATGCTTCGTGTGCTCGGCAAAAGAGCTGCAATACCCGTATTTATAATAGATTACTTCAAGGGGTTTGGTGCGGTTATGCTCACCTCGCTGATGCGTTTCGACGACTCGTTTAGCGAGGCGTGGCTTATCAACCTGCGTATCATCGCCACCTTTGCCGTTGTACTTGGTCATATTTTCCCCATCTTCGCGGGATTTAAGGGTGGTAAGGGTGTTGCCACGCTACTTGGTGCCGGCACAGGCATCTACCCGCCAATCGTGCTCCTATGTTTCGGTATCTGGGCGTTGGTATTTGCTATATGGCACTACGTATCGTTGGCCTCGATTGTTGCAGGATGCTGCTACCCTATCTTCGTGATGATATTCTCGACCATGACCTATAATCCCGCAGCTCCGTTGGTAAGCATTCCATTTCTCATCTTCTCGTGGGTGGTGGGTATCATGCTGATAATCACACACCGTAAGAATATACGACGCCTGCGCGATGGCGAGGAGTCCAAAATCTACCTATGGGTAAAACCCGAGGATGAAGAGAGCGGAAAGTAGTCTTAGACTACAACCATACAAATAATAGGGTCGGCTAAAATTGTTAGCCGACCCTATTTTGTTAGGTGTTGGAGGTATTATTACTTAACCTCCTCAAACTCTACATCCTCAGGCTGAGCCTTAGGCTCCTCGCCCTGAGCACCTGCAGCACCACCCTGCGCCTGCTGGGCCTGCTGCTGTGCATAGATATCCTGTGAGGCAGCCTGCCATGCAGCGTTTAGAGCCTCGATAGAGGTGTCGATAGCTGCCAAGTCCTGAGCCTTGTGAGCCTCCTTGAGCTTGCCAAGAGCATCCTCGATAGCCGCCTTCTTATCAGCAGGAAGCTTATCGCCATACTCCTTGAGCTGCTTCTCGGTAGCAAAGATATTAGAGTCGGCAGCGTTTACCTTATCTACGCGCTCCTTCTCTGCCTTATCCTTCTCCTCGTTAGCCTTAGCCTCGTCACGCATACGCTGTATCTCCTGCTCGGTAAGACCACTCGAAGCCTCGATACGAATCTTCTGCTCCTTGCCTGTACCCTTATCCTTAGCCGATACGTTGAGAATACCGTTAGCATCGATATCGAACGTGACCTCAATCTGCGGAACACCACGCGGAGCTGCGGGGATGCCGTCGAGGTGGAAGCGACCGATAGACTTGTTGTCGCGTGCCATGGGGCGCTCGCCCTGACATACGTTAATCTCTACCGAGGGCTGATTATCGGCAGCCGTAGAGAATACCTCGCTCTTACGAGTAGGAATTGTTGTGTTAGCCTCGATAAGCTTTGTGAAGACACCACCGAGAGTCTCGATACCGAGCGACAGAGGTGTAACATCCAAGAGAAGCACATCCTTAACCTCGCCTGTGAGCACACCACCCTGAATAGCTGCACCTACGGCAACAACCTCATCGGGGTTTACCGAGCGGTTAGGAGTCTTACCGAAGAACTCCTCGACAATGCGCTGAATAGCGGGGATACGTGTTGAGCCACCCACCAAGATAACCTCGTCAATCTGGCTGGCCTGCAAACCTGCATCACGCAGAGCGATACGGCAAGGCTCGATGGTCTTCTGCACGAGGTGGTCGCAGAGCTGCTCGAACTTAGCGCGAGTGAGCGACATTACAAGGTGCTGAGGAATGCCGTTTACAGGCATGATATAGGGGAGGTTGATATCGGTTGTTGTTGCCGATGAGAGCTCAATCTTAGCCTTCTCGGCAGCCTCCTTTAAACGCTGCAAGGCCATGGGGTCCTGACGAAGGTCGATGCCGTGCTCGGCCTTGAAAGCCTCGGCCATGTAGTCGATGAGAACGTGGTCGAAGTCATCACCGCCAAGGTGAGTATCGCCATTTGTCGATTTAACCTCAAAGACGCCGTCGCCAAGCTCCAAGATAGAGATATCGAACGTACCACCACCAAGGTCATACACTGCAATCTTCATATCGTTCTGCCTCTTGTCGAGGCCATAAGCCAAAGCAGCGGCCGTAGGCTCGTTGATGATACGGCGCACCTTCAAACCTGCAATCTCACCAGCCTCCTTAGTTGCCTGACGCTGCGAATCCGAGAAGTAAGCGGGAACGGTGATAACAGCCTCGGTAACCTCCTGACCGAGATAATCCTCGGCAGTCTTCTTCATCTTCTGGAGTGTGATAGCCGAGATCTCCTGAGGAGTATATTGACGACCATCGATCTCCACACGGGGAGTATTGTTGTCGCCCTTAACGATTGAGTAGGGAGCACGCGCGATATCCGAAGTGACCTTGTCGTAACGCTCGCCCATAAAACGCTTGATTGAGAATACCGTGCGCTTAGGGTTGGTGATAGCCTGACGCTTAGCAGGATCGCCCACCTTACGCTCGCCACCCTCGGTGAAGGCCACAACCGAAGGAGTTGTACGGTGACCCTCGGCGTTAGGGATTACAACGGGCTCATTACCCTCCATTACGGCCACACACGAGTTGGTCGTACCCAAGTCAATACCAATAATCTTACTCATAACTAAAAATCTATTATTTGTTAATATTATATTTTACACGTTTCGTCGCTCAACCCAAGAGCCGACACGCTATGAGTAAGGCAAATGATGTACCAAACAAAAAAAGAGGAGAAAATTGTCACAATGGATGACAGCCAGAGCCAAAAGGTGTCACACAAAGTGACATTTTGACACACAAAGCTCTATTTACCGCCACCTTTGCCACTACGGTATATCTGCCAGCTGTTTACCAAATTCTGCCAGACGATATATGCCGTAGGTGCTACCGAGGCTATCGGGTCGAGGAAGTTTAGCGAGAGCCACACTGCCAAGATTGTATTCTTCTGGCCGACCGACTGTCCACCCGCTACCCTATCGCCGACAATCGAGCCCAAGGCTCTACCTATGCGGAATTGCAAAAGACACAATACAAGAGCCACCGCAGCCAACTCCACCTCGACAAATGTGTCGGCCTCGGTTTCGAGGATAAAGGTTGTGGTGCGGCCCATTACAAGGATAAGCGATATGAGCCATATCGAGAATGACAACCCGCCACGCTGAGCAAACCATGCTGCACCCTTGGGCCATAGCCATCGACACAACTGCGCCACAACAAATGGGGCGATAAGTGTTGGTGCTACGCGGCCGATAATCTCGGCAAAGGTGCATGTTCCATTGCCAAAGGTGTGGAGCAGTGTGGGTGCTACGAGGGCGGTAACGAGGTTACAGACAAGGCTGTAAGTAACCATCGTCGCAACATTAGCCCCGAGCATGCCTCCGATAACCACTGCCGCCATAGCGATAGGCGCGAGCACGCATATCATCGCTCCCTGACCTACGACCTCGCCAAGGAGTGGCGTAACTGCCCAATATACAGCCACCGAGCCAAAGAACTGCACACACAACATCCATAGATGTATGCGACTGAGGCGCATGCTGCGAATATCGACCTTACAGAAGGTAAGGAAGAGCATCGAGGCGATAAGTAGCGGGGTGAGCACCCCCTCGGTGAGACTCTCGACCGTGCCCAACGGTCGGTGCATGAGCACTCCGAGAATCATAGCTAAGGGCATTGCTATAGTCTTGACAGTATGGCGTGAAAGTGACATTTGGGTTACTCTTTATCGGTTAAGTATTCGAGCATTTGGGAGATATCCCTGTCGCGTTCCTCGGGCGAGAGTATCGTCTCGAAGGGGAAGCCCAAGATTATGACGCTACCTTTGGCACTCCCCTCGTCGGGTTTATAGCCTACGGCGGCAGATGTTCCCGAGCCTAAGTAGCGCATGATGGTACGCCCACCCCTAACAGGTGTAACCACCTCGGGGGATTCAACACAATATATCTCTTCACCAAGTTCCATATTGAAACGTCGTCTGTCGCCACGCCTAAATGGAGCATATGTACTCTCGACGACACCTCGACGAGAGGCCATATTACCACCAAACTCGACATGAAGCACCTCGCGGGCGAAGGCTCGTGACGACTCATCCGAGAGTGGCGAGTGCCACAGGTCATCGAGCATATAGGAGCCCGAAAGCAGTAACGAGCCCCCCTCGGAGCTATACTCCGCAAGGCATCGCTCGATAGCCTCGCCAAAGACCTCGAAACGGTAGCCCATAACTCCCCGGCCAATAGCTGTTGTGCGCTGCTTGCCCATTATTACATCAACAACATCGTAGCCCGTAAGCTCGACACGCCCCAACTCCAAAGCTCTGCGTGACGTAGAGCAGAAGGAGTAGCCGGCCGAAGCTATCGAGCGACCATGCAGGGCGGGATAGTCGAAGCTGTTGCCGGCGATAATCTCACCCTCGTAGTCACTATACGACTGTCCGAGAGCGTAGCTATCGTTCTCAGAGCGAGATAGTCGCCTATCGAAGTTCACCTGCTCGCCGATAAAGGCAATATCCTGAATATAGCCTACACCGCTATCGTAACGGTTGTAGAAGCCGGCTATCGAGTCGCCCTGAATGCTTAGCGGAGCTGCCACACGGTCGAAGCCATTAACCACCATCACACACCCCTTTGCATTAGGCACTCGACATGCAGAGAGTGTCTCCGAGGGGAAGCTCTCGCCACCACGATTTACCGCCGTAACGCGATAGCTATGCAGCTGACCTGCGGGGAGTGCCACCTCAACCGAGGTGCTATCGACCCTACGCCCCAAGTCGAAGCCCCCATCGCCCATGCGTGTATATAATATATAGTAGTCGGGCGAGGCGGTACTCTCCAAACTATCTACCGTAGGTTGCCAGCTTAGGGTTACACCACCCTCGGAAAGTTCGCAGCTGAAAGCCTCGACCGACAGAGGTTGCACCACGTACTCCACACCATATTGGTCGGATAGGTAGCGCAGCAAGCCCTTATATATCGCTCGGCTCACATCGAAACGGAACGTCGGGTCGAGGCCGTAGCGCATATCTGCGAAGTTTTGGTGTGAGAGCAGCTCGAGGAGCATTGTCGGACAACCGCCCATGCGGGCCTCGTAGTAGGCCCTATCCCACATTCCGCGACGCATCCAGCATGGCTCGTGCAGCGCACGAATATCATCGACAATCTGAGTCATCACAATATCGGTCAGGTCGCGCGAGCGCATGCGCGAGATATTATCCTCGAAACGTCCGCGATTCTCCTTTGTCGAATATATACCCAGCGTGCCGATAACATCGTCGTTGAGTCTTACGCCAGCGTCGGAGTGGAAGGCCAAAGCGACATCTATAGGTATAGACTTTCCATTCTCGTTATTGAGACGCTCCGATCCACCCATGAGGGCATTTATCCAGTGGGGGCGCGACATGTAGTCCTCCTTGTAGTCATCCGTGCCATCCTTCGGAGCATATACATCGGTATCGAATCCCGACCATTGCAACCAGTAGCGAGCACCCTCGGTATAGCGAGGATAACCACTCGTTCGCTCGCCGCGCTCGATATTTCCCATACCGCCACCTATCTTTACCGCATCAGCCACAACAACACCATCCTCCGAGGAGTAGTTGTCGAGCACGACAATCTTATCGTGGTGACCCGCCTCGAAATAGAAGTCGCCCAGCGGTAGCCACATCGAACCTCCCATGCGCTGATTTACCTCAAAGCTATGCTCCGCACCCGAGGTATAGACCTTGTATCGGGCATCGCTCACCGAGCGTTTCATACTCTTGTAGCTCACATATACCGTATATACTCCCGACTCGGGTATCTCTGCGCCCCATGTTGCCGTGGCGCAACTAAGTTCATTGTCGCTTGTTGCCACATAACGCACCGAGCCATCCTCAAAGGGGTTATGACCCGAGAGGTAGCTCTCTTTGAGGTGGGCAAAACCACCCTTGTCGCTCTTCCATTGTGCACGACGACGCGACTCCTCGGTGTAGCTGCCCGAAGATAGTCCCGAGTCGTTATCGACAATTATCTCCTCGCGCTGCATACTACGCTCACGCGGCAGGAGCACCGTAGCACCAGCACTCTCGAGCATAGGCAGCAGATAGGGGATGACATAGCTCTGCGTGTATAGATCCTCGACCGTCTCCCACAGGCGCGAACGCTGCCACCGCCACTCATCACGCGAGGCGTCGTAGTAGCGACCATGGCTCTGCCACAAGGCTATATGTCGCCCTGCAAGGCCTCGGTCGGGTTGCGATATTCGGCTTGTGCGGCGTATCAAAGCCCTATCGGTCGGATTTACAAAGCGTGGCTCGCGGTTGCGCTCGGCGTAGTACTGCGGAACAAGATTGTCGATAAGTTTGCCATCGGCATATATCAGCAGCGTATGCTTGCGATAGGCCTCGGGCAAGCAGTGCCTTACCGAGTCGTAAATTGCCCTTAGGCTATGCTCTCGCATCGGGTAGTAGGCCAACTCCTTGGTTGCACGCACCTCGACAGTACGGCCGCTACGCAGGCGTATAGCATCGACACTCACATAGCCTCCCGCAACCTCTCGCAGGGCTATTCGGCGCAACACAGCAGCCACCGAGTCACGCACATAGCGCGGCATAGGCTCGGCTGCCGATGCCACCCCACCAAGAAGCAGCACGGTCATCAGCGCGATGAACATATAAATATGTATTACTCTTCGCTTCATAGCTTCAATGCAGACCTCAAAGGTACTAACTTTTTGTATTTCGCCAAAAAGTTAGTACCTTTGTTTTCGAATTATTTGAAACCTAAAACAACATGAGACGATTTTTAATAGTTACGGCCCTTGTAATGGCCATCTTCACAGCCTCGGCACAGGAGTTCGAGAGCCGCTTTGCCGACATGACACTCCGCATCGACTACACCTTCTCAGGTAATGCCGACAACCAATATGTAACCCTCAACGCTCTATCAAAGAGCAACGATTGGTGGGGCAGACGTCTAAATATGACAACCACACCCCTCAAAGGAAATGGCGATATTACGCTCTACGACAAGGCCACGGGCGAGGCTCTCTACAAGAGCTCTTTCTCGTCGCTCTTCCACGAGTGGATAACAACCCCCGAGGCTCGTAATGTGAGCCGCAGCTTCGAGTTTACGCTCCTTGTGCCCATGCCCCTGAAGAGTGTCGAGGCCGAAATCGTGTTGCGCAACAACCGTGGCGAGGCTACTGCGACCATGCGTCACACCATCGACCCCGAGGATAGACTTATCCACGACCACTCCTCGACTGAGCCCCTGCGCTACGAGTATATACACCGTGGCGGCGACTCGAAGAGCTGTATCGATGTGGTAATTATGGCCGAGGGCTACACGGCCGATGAGATGGAAATCTTCGCCACAGATGCCCGCATCGCCGCCGAGGAGATTCTTCGCTACGCACCATTTGACAAGCACCGCGATAAGTTTAACTTTATCGCCCTATACTCCGAGTCAGAGGATAGCGGAGTGAGTGTTCCGCAGGACGGTCTGTGGTGCAATACCGCCGTAGGCTCTAACTTCCTCACATTCTATATGGATCGCTACCTCACCTCATCGAATGTATATAGCATGTACGACCTCACGACCAACGTACCATGCGAGCACCTTGTGATTTTGGCTAATACCGATACCTATGGTGGCGGTGGCATATACAACTCTTACACCCTTACCACAGCCCACCACAAGGCCTTCCGCCCCGTTGTTGTACACGAGTTCGGCCACTCGTTCGCGGGTCTTGGCGACGAGTATTTCTACGAGGGTGGCGACACCAACGACGAGATGCACTCGTTGGCTCACGAGCCGTGGGAGCCCAACATCACTACGCTAGTCGATTTCGAGTCGAAGTGGGCAGATATGATAGCCGAGGGTGTTGAGCGCCCCACCGCTGGAAGCCC
>JAZNDK010000034.1:0-8306 GCA_045588005.1 Alistipes sp.
TACTCGCGGTAAGGGTCGTTGTCCCCAGTGTGGTCAGGAGAATATGGCTTACCAGAATGGCTGTTTGACTTGTATGTCGTGTGGGTATTCTAAGTGCGGTTAATTTGGGGTGATAGCGGCGCATTAGCGACGCTTCAATCATATATAGGTCAGATTGGTCAAATGGGTATTTCCCTATATAACCTACGTAACCCATGTAACCCATGTAACCCACAAAACTCATTAAGGCCGCAGGCCGTACCCACAAATACTTAATTAGAGAAACGCACCCACAAATACCCACAATACCCAATAATACCCATGATTAGACCCCTTTCTCGAAAAAATGTTAATAAAATAACACTACACTATTGCTCATCTCGAAAATTTGGAGTAATTTTGTGCGCAACATAAAATAAGTAAACCTGATTGCTATGTCTTTTATCGATGAAAGGGTACAGACAACAGGTCTCACATTTGATGATGTGTTGCTCGTACCGGCCTATTCTGAGGTTCTGCCCCGCGAAGTATCGACCGAAGGTCGCTTCTCGCGCAATATCAAACTGAACATACCTATTGTTTCTGCCGCTATGGATACAGTGACAGAGGCTACGCTCGCAATAGCTCTTGCTCGCGAGGGAGGTATCGGTGTAATCCACAAAAACATGTCGATAGCGGCACAGGCGGCGCATGTGCGCCGTGTTAAGCGCGCCGAGAGCGGCATGATCTACGACCCCGTGACTATCCGTAAGGAGAATACTGTGGGTGATGCGCTCCAACTTATGCAGGAGAATAAGATTGGCGGAATACCTGTTGTCGATGACAACAATATGCTCATCGGTATTGTCACAAACCGTGATCTTCGCTTCCAGAGCGACATGGAGCGCAAGATCGACGAGGTTATGACTAAGGAGAACATCGTAACGACACACGACACAGACCTCAAACGTGCTGCCGAAGTGCTCCTCGCAAATAAGATTGAGAAGCTCCCCGTTGTCGATAACGAAGGTCATCTTGTAGGCCTTATCACCTATCGCGACATCACCAAGCTTAAGGATAACCCCAATGCTTGCAAGGATGCTAAGGGTCGTTTGCGCGTGGCTGCCGGCATAGGTATCACGCCCGACGCTATGGATCGCGTAGCAGCACTCGTTGCCGAGGAGGTTGATGCCGTAGTTTTGGACTCGGCACATGGCCACACTAAGGGCGTAGTATCGCTTCTCAAACAGATTAAGCAGACATATCCTAAACTCGATGTTGTTGTGGGTAATATCGCTACGGCTGAGGCTGCCAAATATCTTATCGAGAATGGTGCCGACGGCATCAAGGTAGGTATCGGCCCGGGCTCTATCTGTACTACGCGAATCATCGCAGGTGTGGGTGTCCCTCAGCTCTCGGCTATCTACGACGCCTCGACCGAGGCTAAGAAGGCTGGTGTGCCTATCATCGCCGATGGCGGTCTTCGCTACTCGGGCGATATCGTCAAGGCATTGGCTGCCGGTGGTAACTGCGTAATGGTGGGATCGATGTTTGCCGGCGTTGAGGAGTCTCCCGGCGACACAATCATCTACAACGGCCGTAAGTTCAAGGCTTATCGCGGTATGGGCTCTATCGACGCTATGAAGGCCGGCTCGGCAGATCGTTACTTCCAAAAGGGCTCGGAGGGTAATATCATGAAGCTCGTACCCGAGGGTATCGTTGGCCGTGTTCCCTTCAAGGGTAAGCTATCGGAGACGGTATATCAGCTTGTTGGCGGTATTCGTGCAGGTATGGGCTACTGTGGTGCTAAGGATATCGAGACGTTGCAGCAGGCGCGTTTCATTCGCATCACGGCAAGTGGCGTAACGGAGAACCATCCGCACGACATTACCATTACGAGCGAGACGCCTAACTATTCACGCGGAGAATAATTAACAATATGACAGAGAAGATTCTTATAATCGATTTCGGGTCGCAATATACCCAGCTCATAGCGCGTCGAATACGCGAGATGCAGGTCTATTGCGAGATACACCCCTTCAACAATGTGCCCGCATTGGATGAGTCGGTGCGTGGCGTGGTCCTCTCGGGCTCGCCCCGCTCGGTGCGCGACGCTGAGGCTCCGCGCATTACGCTCGATGCCATCAAGGGTCGTATGCCGCTCCTTGGCGTATGTTACGGCGCACAGTACCTTGCTCACTTCTACGGCGGTAAGGTTGAGGCTTCGCCCAGCAGAGAGTATGGCCGTGCGCGTATGCAGGTTGTCGAGGGTAAAGACCCGCTGATGCAGGGCCTAAGCCCCGAGTCGCAGGTGTGGATGTCGCATGGTGACACCATCACAACAATCCCCGAGGGTTACCACATCATCGCCTCTACGGCTGATGTGCCTGTTGCTGCCTACCGCATCGCTGCGGAGCAGACGTGGGGAATACAGTTCCACCCCGAGGTGTATCACTCGGAGGAGGGCTTCAAGATGTTGGAAAACTTCGTAGTAGGCATCTGTGGCTGTAAGCAGTCGTGGACACCCGCGAGCTTTGTTGAGAGCACCGTCAAGGAGCTCAAGGAGAAGCTTGGCGAGGATAGGGTAGTCCTCGGCCTCTCGGGAGGTGTCGATTCGTCTGTTGCCGCAATGCTACTACATAAGGCTATTGGCGATAGGTTGTACTGTATCTTCGTAGATTCGGGCTTGTTGCGTAAAGACGAGTTTGCGGAGGTTATTGAGTCATACCGCGGTATGGGCCTCAATGTTAAGGGTGTTGATGCTTCGGATAAGTTCCTCGGTGACTTGGCCGGCGTTACCGACCCTGAGACTAAGCGTAAGATTATAGGTCGCGACTTTGTTGAGGTCTTCGAGGCTGAGGCAAAGCAACTTAGCGGTGTTAAGTGGCTTGGTCAAGGTACTATATACCCCGATGTTGTAGAGTCAGCACAGGTAAATGGCACAGCCGTTGTTATCAAGTCGCACCACAACGTGGGAGGCCTACCCGAGAAGATGGGTTTGAAGGTTGTCGAACCTCTTCGTCTCTTGTTCAAAGACGAGGTGCGTCGTGTAGGCCGTTCTATGGGTATGCCCGAGCGTCTTATAGGCCGTCATCCCTTCCCCGGCCCCGGTTTGGCTATCCGTATTCTCGGCGAGATTACTCGTGAGAAGGTGGAGATTCTTCAGAACGTGGATAAGATCTATATCGACACGTTGCGCGAGACAGGATGGTACGACAAGATTTGGCAGGCGGGAGCTATTCTTCTTCCCGTGCAGTCGGTAGGTGTTATGGGTGACGAGCGCACCTATGAGCGTTGTGTGGCACTGCGTGCCGTGCAATCTACCGATGGCATGACAGCAGATTGGGTACATATCCCCTATGATATTTTGGCACGTCTATCGAACGATATCATCAACAAGGTGCGTGGTGTTAATCGCGTAGTCTATGACATATCATCGAAGCCACCTGCCACAATCGAGTGGGAGTAACAATCAAAGGGGTTATTCTCAACCTCTCAACTATTGGCTCGAATGGAATGCACATATCCATCCGAGCCAATTTTGTATCGAGCCCAAGCATAGCCCCAATCTCAACTCAGTCCACGCCTAAAGCCTGACCCTATATCTATATTATTGGTTATCTGTTAATGTAAACAATAAAAAGTTTGCATATTACAAAATAGTTGTTAATTTTGTGTGCTCAAATGTATAAACTTGTGGTTGGACAACTAAATTGCTTATTATTAGTTGTTTGTGTGCTGTAAGGTTTTTCGCTGACAGATAGACAATCGAAAATTATTAAAATATAGGAGTAATGAAAAAACTATTTTCAATTTTGGTTTTGGCTTTGGCTGTGGTAGCTTGTCAAAACGAAGATGTAGCAAATGTAAAGAATGACGATTTGGCAATGGTCACTCTCAACATTACGGCATCGGAGCTTGATGTAACTCGCGCCGAGGCGAGTGGTAAGGATAGTTCTGTTGGTGCTATCGACTATGCCGACGCTGCTTTTTGGGCAGAGTATGACCTCCGTTACATCCTCGAGGTGCGTGGCGAAGATGGTGTTGAGCTTATTGAGCGTATATCAGATACGCAGGATAGCTACGATGTGGCAGCGCCCATGCAGTTTAGTCTGCGTCTTATCCCCAACCGAACATATCAGTTTGTCGTATGGGCCGATTTTGTAGAGCAGGGGTCGGAGGATAACCTCTACTACAACGCCGATGACCTGACAAAGATTGTGGCTAATACATCGCATGAGGGTTGGGTAGCTATGAATGAGGCTCGTGACGCCTACTTTGCGTCGGAGGATATAGCTGTTACTACGCAGCTTAATACTTCGATAACACTTCAACGCCCCTTGGCTAAGGTACGTGTTGTGACTACCGACATCGACGAGATAGCGGGCTATGAGGAGGCTACGCGTGTAGTTGTAAATTATAGTTCGGAGGCGACTCTCTCAAAGGAGTTTAACGCCGTTAGTGGCGATATAAATAATGCCGCAGCTCTTGACGAGTTGAACTACGACGTGACCTACGCTACGGCCTTATCGAAGTATGACGCAGCCTATGACGCTGCGAATGCAGAGAGTAAGACACTCTTTACAGACTACCTCTTCGTTAAGCCTGCGGAGGATGGTCAGACCGACATTCAGTTTGTTATGGATGTATATGGCAAGGGTGGTGCTATCATCAAGTCTAACGACTTCAATACGCAGATTCCCATCAAGCGTAACCACCTAACCACAATCATTGGCGAGTTGCTGACAACATCTTCAACGCTAAATATCCTTATCAGCGACGACTTCGATAACGAGCTTACCGAGATTGTCGAGGATGGCGATGCTGATAGCGATACTGTGGAGGCAACCCCCGAGCAGACTACCGTGTCGTTCAGCAATGGCAAATACTCTATACCTATGGAGGATACCGATGGAAGTTCGTTCACATTGGAGCTTAAGCAGGCTCTCTCAGCCGGCACATACCTCTATGGCGAAGATTTCACCGTAAGCGACTATAAGTACGCAACACCCGCCGTTGCGACACGAAGCGAGGCGGCTACTGTCGATGCAACGGTAACGGGCGGTACAATGTACGTTACCGAGACTATTGCCGATGGAGAAACGACCTTTACCATCGTTCTCGACCTCGATTTTAGCTATACCGAGGGTGATAATGTTGTCGAGGAGAGCTCAAAGTATCGTGTGGAGAGTAAGTTTGAGTTTGCCGAGGTACCTGCCCTCGCAGCTCCTGCTGATCTTAAAGCTACGGTTGCCGACGGTAAGGTAACCATCACTTGGAAGGCCGTAGCGAATGCAGCCTCTTACGATGTTATCTTTGGCGAGACTTCTGAGAATGTCGAGGCGACTACTTACACATTTGATGCTCCTGACAAGGCTGGCAATTATACCGTAAAGGTTGTGGCTAAGCCTGCCCAGGACGCTGACTTTGTGGCCTCTGTGGCCTCTGAGGTAAGTTTCACAATAGAGGAGAAGGTTGTGATTACGCCTCTTGCAAAGCCTGTGGTTAAGGCCGAGGTTGAGGGTAATGTTGTAACCCTCTCGTGGGCAGCAGTAGAGAATGCAGCCTCGTATAGTGTTGCGGTTGATGAGGCTAAGGCTACTTCTTCTGATAAGACTACTTATGAGTTTGTCGGCGAGTACGCTACCGAGTATAAGTTCACGGTAGTAGCCGTATCGGGCAATAAGGAGCTTTATAGTGACTCTGAGGCGGCTATCGTAACCGCCACTACCGACGAGGAGCAGGGCGAGGAGCCTACTCCCGAGGTTGAGGCAATCTCGGTAGAGGACTTCTTGGCTGCCGAGGTTAATGATGAGGTAATCTATGAGCTTACAGGCGTGATAACATCTATTACAAATACGCAGTATGGTAACTTCTACCTCAAAGACGAGAGCGGCGAGGTCTATGTATATGGCGTTGATCTTGGCGAGAGTGGTCTCGACTGGTCGGGCGATGCAAACCTTAACGTGGGCGATACAATCACTATCTGGGGTTGCCGTAGTGAGTATAATGGCACTGCTCAGGTAAAGGGTGCTATCTATAAGTCGCATGTCGATGGCGAGGCACCTGAGGTTGTGGCTAAGAGGGTAACTGTTGCTGAGTTCTTGGCAGCTGCCGAGGATAATGTAGCTATGTATGAGCTCTCGGGTACTATCACATCTGTAGCAAACACCCTTTATGGTAACTTCGACCTAACCGACGATACCGGCACGGTATATATCTATGGTCTTTGCAGCCCCGAGGGTGCACAGAAGTATTGGGCAGAGTCTGGTGCTCAGTTGGGCGACGATATCACTATTCAGACTATCCGCACTTCGTACGGTAACACTCCTCAGGGTAAGAATGCAATCTTTGTTGAGCTTACTTCTCCCGGTACACGCGCATTCTGGAGCTTCTCTAAGACATCGGTATCATTTGCTGCAGTAGGTGGCGAGGAGGTAATCGATGTAGAGGCTTACAACCTCACAGGTGCTGTTGAGTGCAGCTCGAATAGTGCTCAGTTCTCGGTAGTTTATGATGCTGGTAAGCTTACCGTTACAGCTAAGGAGAACACCTCTACCGATAGCATTAGCGGTATCGTAACCGTTAAGTCGGGAAGCTTATCGCAGGAGATTGCCATAAAGCAGGGTGGTGTCGTAGTTGGCGGTGGCACTGAGGTTGTCGCCGAGGCTGTTATGAAAGACTTTGGTTGGGCTAATGCTGCGGCAGTAACTGAGGCTAAGCTTGATGATAATGTGATAGTTACATTTGCTCAGGGTGGCGCATCTACTGCACCAGCATACTATACATCAGGCGAGGCTGTGCGTCTGTATCAGAATGGTGCGACGATGACGGTTAGTGCAAGTGGTAAGACAATTAAGTCAATGGAGATTACATTTGCAAATAAGCATTACTATATGGCGCCTGATTGTGGCGAGTTCAGTGAAGAGGCGGCAGTTCGTACTTGGACAGGCGAGGCCACAGAGGTTATGTTCACTTCAACAGGTACTGATAAAGACCACCGTGCATATATCTCGGCAATCAAGGTTACCTATATTGACTAAAACATAATTAACTCAATCGGAGAGACTGAGGCTGACCACGTGGTTAGCCTCAGTTCTGTTTTTAGCTATATAGGGCGTATGTGCAAGGTCGCCCTATCTATAACCACATATCTAAACCGCTCTTGCTAATTTGTAGTTTGGAAAATTATAACTACCTTTGTCGCAAATAAAAATAGAAGCTCATGGCAGGTTCAAACTTCGTAGATTACGTTAAGATATTCGCACGCTCGGGACATGGCGGCGCAGGTTCATCGCACTTCCGTCGCGAGAAGTTCGTTGCCTTTGGTGGACCGGATGGTGGCGATGGCGGTCGTGGAGGCAGCATCATACTGCGCGGCGACAGCCAATATTGGACACTCATACACCTCAAATACAAGCGTCACCAATTTGCCGAGGATGGCGAGAATGGACACGGAGCTCGCTCGACAGGTGCTGATGCTAAGGATATTGTCATCCCCGTACCTCTCGGCACGGTAGCCAAGCAGGTTTTCACCGACGAGGAGACAGGCGAGACATATACAGAGCTTGTGGGCGAGGTAACAGAGCATGGCGAGGAGCTTGTGCTGCTGAAGGGTGGCCGTGGAGGTCTTGGCAATTGGCACTTCCGCACAGCTACAAACCAAGCGCCGCGCTACGCACAGCCCGGCGAGGAGGGTGCCGAGGGAGCATTTATCCTCGAGCTTAAAGTGCTGGCTGATGTGGGCCTTGTGGGCTTCCCTAACGCAGGAAAATCGACCCTTCTATCGGTTGTCTCTGCGGCGAAGCCTAAGATTGCAAACTACGCCTTTACCACGCTTGAACCCAACCTCGGTATTGTGTCGGTAAGAGATGACCACTCGTTTGTCATGGCCGATATTCCGGGTATCATCGAGGGTGCGCACGAGGGCCGAGGTCTTGGAACACGTTTCTTGCGCCATATCGAGCGTAACTCGGTGCTTCTATTCATGGTGCCTGCTGATAGCGATGACATCAAGGCTGACTATGAGATTCTGCTCGGCGAGCTCACGCAGTACAACCCCGAACTCTTGGATAAGCGTCGCCTCTTGGCAGTGACAAAGTGCGATATGCTCGACGACGAACTTATCGACGAGATGCGCAGTCATCTGCCCGAAGGTGTGGAGTCGATATTTATCTCGTCGGTGGCTAATATGAATATCACGCAGCTCAAAGATATGCTGTGGCGTGCCCTAAACGAGTAGCTATCAACAAGGCACAATAGAGCTAACAAGCAGAGACAGAAGCGTCATGCTAAGTAAAAAGAGGCCGGGGCCAAAACCCCCTGTTGGTATAAGGGGGTTGGGCGCG
>JAZNDK010000035.1:0-16437 GCA_045588005.1 Alistipes sp.
TTCTTTAACTCTCTTGGTTTCAAACCTCGATTTTGGACTACCTTACGAGTTGCAATCTCGATCTTTGCATCGTTACCTCCATACTCTATATGAACATGGATTGGCAGATGCTCATCAGAGTAGAAGAAAAATCGAAGTCCAAAAATCTCAAAAATTGTAGGCATACTATATCTATTTTATCTCTTTTGTCTACGCAAATATAGGTCTAATTTTTTAGACCTCCAAATATTTGTGAAATAAATTTTTTCAATCCCCACCGGATTTTCGGACTGATCCTATACTATCTCTACAAGCAAGCTTGCGTCGAGGGTATAAAAAACAAGAAGATGTCAAAAGACATCTTCTTGCTACGTTTGTTTGGGTGGAAGATGGGATTCGAACCCACGACCTTAGGAACCACAATCCTCTACTCTAACCAGCTGAGCTACATCCACCGTGTAGATTTGTTTCCAAATCGGTGTGCAAATATACAAACTTTTTTCTTACCACCAAAATTTTATGGCTTTATTTTCGTTAAGCCATCAATTTTTCCTCTTACGACAACCATCAAACCTAAAATATAGCCTCCAACAGCGATGCAAGACGTAGGCCTCCCTTCAACAACTGCTCTTCGACAAGTGGCGCATAGTGGGCTACATAGTCGTACGATATTGCCTTATGCTGCTCCGTGTAACTATAAATATCGGCCGCATGAGTTACGCACTCTTCGATCCACTCTCTCGGGCCACCTTCGCAGATGGCGCGACACTCCTTGCGGTCGAGGCGATCTATCTCGCGCTGCCACTCTGTATAGCTCCATTTATGCGCAGCCTCGACAATATCGCTATCCCACACCGAGTGCAGGTTGCTCTTTCTGCCAAAGAATGTTACCGCAAAGCCGTTGCCTCCCCTATCCTCGGCTCGCCCTGCGTGCATCGGACAGTGCATATCGCCAACAAGGTGTATTAGCATCATTAGCTCGATGCGTGCCTCCTCGTCGTTTAGCTTGCCGCTGCTGAGCCTTTCGACGCATCGCTCGACAGCTGTAACTACATCGCCACTATCAGCCTTGCGAGAGTCGGCATAGGTGGTCTCCACACCGGTAGTGTTGCAGTAGTGCCATGTCTTTGTGTGAGCATAGTCGTCGGTATGGCTGGCGTTATCCAACCAATTTGCGACATAGACCATCGATTTACCATCCAAGAGTTGCTCTACGCGCTTGCGAGCCTTCGACGAGAGGTGCTCCTCGGCGATGTAGGCTACAACATCATGACCCTTTGGCCCCCATGCCGAGGCGGTAAGGGTGATAATAGCGAGTTGAAGGGTTAGTATTACTCTCTTCATATAGACACGAGTATAAGATAATTGTAGCGAGCCCTCGGGGCCCGCCACAACCTGTTTATTGATTCATCGTAGCGAGGAACTCCTCGTTGTTACGCGTCAGATTCATCTGCTTCTGCAAGAACTCCATAGCCTCCACGGTTGTCATATCCGAGAGATGCTTACGCAGTATCCATGTGCGCTGCATGACGCTCTGCGGCAACAGCAGATCCTCGCGGCGAGTACCCGATGCAACAACATCGACTGCGGGATAGATACGCTTATTGGCAAGCTTACGGTCGAGCTGCAACTCCATGTTACCCGTACCCTTGAACTCCTCGAAGATAACCTCATCCATCTTCGAGCCGGTATCGATGAGTGCCGTAGCGATAATCGTAAGTGAACCACGCTCCTCGGTATTACGCGCAGCACCGAAGAACCTCTTGGGCTTATGTAGCGCATTGGCATCGACACCTCCCGAGAGCACCTTACCCGAAGCGGGCTGAACAGAGTTGTAAGCACGCGCCAAGCGAGTAATAGAGTCGAGGAAGATGACTACATCGTGACCGCACTCAACCATACGCTTAGCCTTTTCGAGCACCATCTCTGCAACCTTGACGTGGCGTGAAGCCTGCTCGTCGAAGGTCGAGGCAACAACCTCAGCCTTGACATGGCGTGCCATCTCGGTAACCTCCTCGGGTCGCTCGTCGATAAGAAGAACTATCATATATACCTCGGGGTGGTTGTCCGATATAGCGTTGGCGATGGATTGCAGCAACATGGTCTTACCTGTCTTGGGCTGTGCTACGATAAGAGCACGCTGACCTTTGCCTATCGGAGCAAAGAGGTCGATAATGCGGTTGGACATAGAGTTGTGTCCATTACCTGTGAGCACAAACTTTTCGCTCGGGAAGAGTGGCGTGAGGTACTCGAACTGCTGTCTGTCGCGGATATAGTCGGGTTTAAGACCATTGATGCTGTTTACATGCACCAACGGAAAGTATTTCTCGCCATCCTTTGGCGGGCGTATCATTCCCGATACGGTATCTCCGGGTTTTAGTCCGAAGAGCTTAATCTGAGAGGGCGATACATAGACATCGTCGGGCGAGTTAAGGTAGTTGTAGTCTGCCGAGCGCAGGAAGCCATAGCCATCGGCCATGATTTCGAGGACACCCTCGCCCTCAATCTCGGCCGTGAAATCATCTTTGGTTACATCCTCCTCGCGTACCGGAGCGTCATCATCGTCATCGTTATCATATATCACCGAGTCGAAGATGCTCCCCTCGACATTTGATGCAGACTCATTATCACTCTCCACAATCTCGGTCGTCTCACTCTCTGCGAGAGGCTCTTCTGTGGGCTGTTCGGGTAATGCAGCCTGCTCGGCAGCTACCCTCTCGGCCTCGACCATCCACTTAGGCTTGCGACCGCGTCGCTTGGCCGGATGTTGTTCTACGCTCTGGGGCGTAGTCTCCTCCGCAACGACTGCTTGCGGTGTCGGTGCAGATTCCGAACTACTATCGGCAACCTCAGCCCCGTGTTGTTCGGCACTTATGGCGGGAGCACCACCCACCTTCACACTGCTCATGCGCGGTCTGCGACCACGACGCACCGGAGCGGCATCGCTACCATTACCAGCACTATCGCTCTCCACATTGCTCTCTGTATCGCCTGTTGCCGCTGCAACAATCTTTTCGAGCAATTCGCCCTTCTTCATATTGGATGGAGTAATACCGAGAACCTTCGCTATTTCGCGTAGTTCCACAATTGTTTTACCCTCCAACGCTGTTAAATCCTGCATAGTAAGTATCTTGATTGTTTTACTCCGCCTCACGAAATGGAGGTTGAGTACTTCCTTAGTTCAAAAGTAATGCAAATATAGCGTTTTTTTTTCAAATACAACTTTATTTATAACTTTTTATGATTTTTTCGAGATATTTTTTTACTGAGCATAGCTAAATTGCGAATTAAGTATTACATTTGTAGATATAAAGGATTATGGCATAAACCGACCTACTATGAATATTATATTTAAGTACCGCATGCTCAGCGACGAGAGCGATAACTTCGTTCGCGATTTCGAGGTATATCCCGACATGACTCTTGGCGA
Organism: Alistipes sp.; assembly: GCA_045588005.1. Classification (GTDB taxonomy): domain Bacteria; phylum Bacteroidota; class Bacteroidia; order Bacteroidales; family Rikenellaceae; genus Alistipes. The sequence continues at coordinate 3,410 of JAZNDK010000035.1, forward strand.
GTTCAGCAAGTTTCTGCTCCGAGCTCTCGGCTATGAGGAGTGCATGGTGTCGATGTTCAAGTCCGATGCTGAGTGGCGACCTGTCGAGGAGTTTACCGAGCTCGATATGGGCGACGAACTGATGGATGGCATGCCCCGTTGCATGGATAGCGTGCGTCTTATGGAGGTTACCAACGACTTCCACGACCGACTTATCTACACCTTCGACATGCTCAACAACCGCTCGTACTACCTCGAGCTTATCGACATGCAACGCCCCACTACGGAGCTCAACTACCCCCGTGTAGCCTTCGAGCACGCACCGGTCCCCGACCAGTACGACCCCGAGGCGACCGAGCAGGCGGGCTCTATCTTCGAGGAGATGATGAGCGATTACAACGAGTTTGACGGCGACGACAACTATGACGACGAGTTCTAAGCGAGGAAGGCTTATCGTTGTTGTTGGGCCTACGGGCTCGGGCAAGACAACACTCTCGGTGGAACTTGCCCAGATCTACCGTGCCCCTATAATATCCACCGACTCGCGACAGTTCTACCGAGGTATGGCTATCGGCACGGCACAACCTACCTCCGAGGAGCTTGCTGCGGCCGAGCACCACTTCATAGCCGACCGTGAGGTCGAAGATGACTACAACTGCGGCCGCTACGAGAGCGACGCCTTAGCTCTTCTTGATAAGCTCTTCGAGGAGAACGATACAGTGATTGCCGTAGGTGGCTCGGGCCTCTATATTCAGGCCCTATGCTCGGGTATGGATGCACTCCCCGAGGCAGATATCGCACTGCGCGAGGAGCTCTCTCGCCGCCTCGAAAGCGAGGGGTTGAACTCACTTGTCGAGGAGCTACGAAGACTCGACCCAGACTATGCTGCGAGCCTCGACACTAAGAATAAGTCGCGCGTGCTACGCGCCTTGGAGGTATGTCTTACAACGGGCCGCCCTTACTCCGAGCAGCGTAGCGGAGAGCGTGCCGAGCGTAGCTTCGATATCATTAAGATAGGTGTTGATATGCCACGCGATATCCTCTATGAACGTATCAATCGTCGAGTGGATATGATGATTAGTGATGGTCTTATCGAAGAGGCGCGAGCCCTGCTACCCAAGCGAGAGCTCAATGCTCTGCAAACCGTAGGTTATCGCGAGCTCTTCGACGCCTTCGATGGCAAGATAACCATCGACGAGGCTATTGACCTTATAAAGCGAAACTCTCGCCGATACGCCAAGCGTCAGATGACTTGGTTTCGTCGCGACAGCGAGATAGCGTGGTTCTCCCCCGCCGACATTTCGGCAATTACTGAGTACATAAATAGAAGATAGATACTTTTAGATTGGGCTCACTATCTTGCCATGCATACCATCTTCGCTCACAGCATAGACAACCCTAACCTTGCCATCGATGCTACACGACTCGCTATTAGGAGTTTTTGGGGCGAAACTATCAGTCATAGGAGTACTATCGGCCACATCTTGTATCACACTACTCGCATTTCACTTTAACTGCCAATCAAAAAAAGACCTCTCGCTGAGATGCAAGAGGTTAGATTTATTACTCCTACTTAGTTGGACTAAGCCCTTATAGCAGTTTTTTCTTTGATGGAATAACGACAAAATCCTTCAAATAGAAGGGCTCGAAGTAGGCTATATCCTCGAACTCCCCGCGGTTGAAACGCTCCTCAGCAAGACGTACAATACCTCGTGCCGAGGGTGCTACATCTATAAGAATAGAGTCAGACAGCACCTCGCTACACTTCTTCGCGCCGTTACCAAAGATTACGAAACGATGTCCATCATCGCATCTCATATCGCTAAAACTACCCTCTGTTACCACCTCGGCCGTAACGTCGCTCAGAGGGTGACCCTCGCTATCGAATACCTGAGCATAGACCTCCATGCGGCGTGCATCGACCATGGGACACAACCTCGCCTGCGCCCAATCGTACTCCTCGACATCGATAATACCCGCATCGTAATCCTCGCGTGCCACCTCGGTAAGGGCGTCGAGCGAGCCCACGGCGATAAGTGGAATATCGAGAGCATAACACAAACCCTTAGCAAACGACACGCCGATACGCAGTCCTGTGTATGATCCCGGGCCCTTGCCAACAGCCACAGCATCGAGATCGTCGGGCTGCACACCCGTCTCGCGAAGAAGCTCATCGACAAATATTGCCACCTTGCGAGCATGGTCGCGACCCTCGTCGCTCTCGCGCAAAGCCATCAACTCTCCATTGTTTGAAAGTGCCACCGAGCATACGTCAGTGCCCGTCTCTATTGATAGTATAAGTGCCATAGTACTCCTTAACGGCGACCCTTCATCGCCTTATCCATTTCTCGTTTTGCGTCGTTCTCCTTGATATACTCTCGCTTGTCGTAGGCCTTACGACCACGTGCTAAGCCGATAGCTACCTTTGCCAAGCCTCGCTCGTTGATAAAGAGACGGAGGCCCACAACCGTCAATCCCTTATCCTGCAACGAGCGTTGCATCTTGGTTAGCTCCTTGCGGTTGAGCAGCAACTTTCTATCGCGCTTGGGCACATGGTTGTTGCATGTTCCCCAAGCATATTCCGCGATATTGACATTGCGTATCCATAGCTCGCCACGCTCGAAGTAGCAATACGAATCGACCAACGAGGCCTTGCCCAGGCGCAAAGCCTTAATCTCGGTGCCGACAAGCACAATACCGGCAATCCACTCCTCGAGTATCTCGTAGTCGAACGTCGCTCGCTTGTTGCGTATGTTTATATTTTTGTAATCTGCCATATTCATTTATCAATTGCCTAAACACGCAATGCTCTTCACTTCGGCATAAGTTTTGCCCCTATCGAGGTGGGAGCACCGGTAAAAGGTAACTAATTCTTTTATCTTTGATATGTTTTACACATCTTTCTGTTTATTTTCTGTTTGCACACTGCTTGGCGTAGTGATACGTCGAGAGCCGGGGCTCCCACTTTTTATATCACTCTCTTCGACATCTTCGATATAGCCAAACGCACCGCATTGTAGCGTGCAAGCATCTCCACACACTTCTCGACCTCCTCTTCGCTTGTTGCACTATCGAACATCTTAGCTTTAAGCTCATCGATACGCATATCGATAGTCCTCCACTTGAAGAGTGTCACAGCCTTGGGTACAGCCTCCGACAACATCTCCTCGTCGCTCTCAACATGCACATCTTTAAGCTTCCAAATGCGACTTATAACATAGTTATCGTCTGATGTAAGCAGGTCAGCAGCCACGCTCGACACCTCACCCTCGGCATGGTTCACAAAGCCGTAGGTAGGCACTTCGACACCCTCGCCAAGACGCTCCCACTCGCTATGATAGAGCTCGTATATCGCTCGATAGACAGGTGTGTAGAAGCTCAGATCGTCGGTTTCGAGCTCAGCAAAGATGTAGCTTGCAATGTTGTAGGTCACATCCTCGTTATCGACAACAAGACGAATCGAGCAGTGTCCATATTTCAGCAGATACTTCGTCAGGTCGCGTTCGAGAGTCTCGATTGTCGTACCTCCCAATGGGGTGTTAGACACGGCATTGCCCCCAACACTCGTAGTCTGCTCCTCGCGGCGATTGACACTCTGTTGGCGTTGCAGAAAGGCCTGAGCCTCGCGGTTGCCCTTGACATCATCTCTTAGACGCGCCACATCGACAGCCAATATCTGCTCGTTCACCGACATAATCTCGGAGCAGTAGCGAATATACTCTGCACGTTTTATGCTATCCGAAATCAGCGATATAGAGTGTGCTATATCGCGTATCGCTTCAGTACGACGTACCGGATCGCGTTCAGCCTCGCCAAGCAACAATCGAGCCTTAAAAGCGAGAAAGTCCTGCTCGTTATCTCTGATGTATGTTCGCAGCTCATCGCTATTATAAGCGCGGGCGAAAGTGTCCGGGTCGTGCTCTTCGGGAAGCAGAACGATACGAACGTTCATATCCTCTTTAAGAATCATATCGACACCTCGCATCGCCGCCTTAACACCCGCCGTATCGCCATCGAACATAAGGGTAATGTTGCGCGAGAAACGCCCCACAAGGCGTATCTGCTCCTCGGTGAGCGATGTGCCCGACGAGGCCACAACATTCTCTACGCCCACCTGATGCATCGAGATAACATCGGCATAACCCTCGACCATGATCACCCTATCCTCCTGCTGTATAGCCTTCTTCGCGAAGAACAATCCATAGAGCTCTCTGCTCTTAGAATAGACCTCGCTCTCGGGTGAGTTCTGATACTTAGCCACCTTCTTGTCGGTACGCAGTGTGCGGCCACCAAAGGCAACAACACGACCAGAGACATTGTGCACCGGAAAGATTACTCGGTCGTAGAAGCGGTCACGCAGCGTGCCGTCCACCTCGCGCTTGATGCTGAGACCCGTAGATAGCAGAAACTCCTCCTTATATCCTGCCGAGCGAGCATCGTCGGAGAATCGCACTCCCGACGAGGGACAAAATCCGAGGCCAAACTTTCGGATTGTTGCCTCCGAGAAGCCTCGCGCCGAGGAGAAGTATGTGAGTGCAACGCTGCGACCCTCGGCCTCGTTGTACATGTAGCGTTGGAAATAGTCGGCAGCCCACTGGTTGAGCGCAAACATGCTCTCGCGGTTGTTGTTGCGCTCCCTCTGCTCGTCGCTCATAGCTTCCTCCTTAATCTCGATGCCGTAGCGTTTTGCCACCATGCGTAGAGCCTCGGGATAGCTTATGTTCTCGCTCTCCATCACAAAGTTTACGGCGTTGCCCGACTTGCCGCAGCCAAAACACTTATATATGCCTCGCGCGGGCGACACCTTGAACGATGGAGTCTTCTCCTGATGAAAGGGACAGCACGCCTCGTAGTTCACGCCCTTACGTTTGAGCGTGACATAGTCGCCGACAATATCTACGATATCGACAGCGGCATATATTCGGTCTATGGTCTCCCTATCAATCACTATTTTATACTACTCTGTTGCGAGGCGGCCAAACGTATCGACGCATTAGCCGCCACACACTCATATTACTTTTTTTACTTACGCACCTCAGCACCGCACTTCTGCTCCAACTGCGCCTGCAAGTTGGCCATGGTGCGCTCGATCTGCTTATCGGTAAGGGTCTGGTTTCTATCCTCGAGGATGAAGCTCAAAGCGTACGACTTCTTGCCCTCGGGGAGCTTGTCGCCCTCATATACATCGAACAACGACACAGATTTAAGCAACTTCTTCTCTGTCGCGAAGGCTACCGAGCGAAGCTGAGCAAAGCTTACATCCTTACCCACAAGCAAGGCGAGGTCGCGCTTAACCTCGGGGAACTTCGAGAGCTCCTTAAAGGCTATCTTCTGCTTGCGCGTTATCTTAATCAACTGGTCGAACTCAATCTCGGCGAAATAGACCTCCTGCTTGATATCGAACTTCTTGCGGATGGCTGGAGCTACAACACCCATGCGTAGCACCTCCTTCGGGCCTTGACGTAGCACGATAGCCTCGCCATAGAGCTCCGACTCCAAAGCCTCGCACTGCAAAGCGTAGATATCGATACCAAATCGTTTGAGCAGCTTCTCGACCATAGCCCTAAGTGTGAAGAACGACGAGCCTTCGGCCTTACTATTCCACGACAGAAGCGACGCCTGACCAGTAACCGTTATACCCAGGCGGAAGCTCTCCTCGTACTTGGCAAGGGTATCCTCCTCCTCGGCCTTAGCAGCATTGAAGGCGTAGCAATTACCCACCTCGTACATCTTCAAGTTGCCGTTCTTACGGTTTACATTGAGCTCTACGGCCTCCAACGCGTTGAAGAGCAGTGTCTGACGCATAACGTTGAGATCCTGACTCAGCGGGTTGAGAATCTTGACACACTTCTCCACGTCGTAGTCCTTCAAACCCTCGTAGTACGAAGCCTTAGTGAGCGAGTTAGACATTATCTCGGTGTAGCCATTCGCGCTAAGGAAGTCCGAAGCGACATTCTGCAATCGGCTCTTATCGGGTTTTGGGGCGTACGAGAGTGTCGAGTTCACATGATCCGACACCTCGATATTGTTGTAGCCATATACACGCAACACATCCTCAACAAGGTCGGCCTCGCGCTGTACATCAACCCTATATGGAGGCACAGCTACGCGAAGTACGCTACCCTCGCGGCCACGAACCTCGACATCGAGCGAAGAGAGGATAGATAGTATCTGCTCCTCGGGAATATCCTTGCCTATAAGACGACAGGCTCTCTCCAACGAGAAGTCAAACTCGAAGTGTGCTGCGGGTGTAGGGTTGATATCGGTAATCTCGCTTGTGATGCGACCACCGGCCAACTCCTGCATAAGCATAGCAGCACGTTTGAGGGCATAGACCTGAATGTTGGGGTCGATACCGCGCTCAAAGCGGAACGAAGCATCGGTGTTCAGACCGAAACGCTTAGCCGTCTTTCGCACGCTAACGGGGTTGAAATAGGCACTCTCGATAAATACGTTTACTGTCTCGTCTGAGATACCCGAATCCAAACCTCCATAGACACCTGCGATACACATAGGCCTCTCGGCCGAGCATATCATAAGGTCGGCAGCTGTAAGGGTGCGCTCCACGCCATCGAGCGTTACGAACTTCTCACCCTCGTCGGCAAGACGTACCACGACCTTACCGCCCTCAATCTTATCGGCATCAAAGGCGTGCAATGGCTGTCCAAGCTCGAAGAGAACATAGTTGGTTATATCCACGAGGTTGTTCTTGGGGTTGATACCTGCTGCGCGTAGCTCATTCTGCATCCACTCGGGCGAGGGGGCAATCTTACAACCGCTCACCGTAATACCGGCATAACGAGGTGCTGCCTCGGGGTTTTTAACCTCCACCTCGATAGTACGCGACGTATCATCAACCTTAAAGCCATCTACCGAGGGGAGTTTCAAACTTACATCCTCGCCACGACTGCGGAGGTATGCCACAAGGTCGCGGGCAACACCAATGTGCGACGCTGCATCTACACGGTTAGGGGTAAGGCCTATGCCGATAAGGTAGTCGTCGGCAATGTGGAGATACTCCTTGGCGGGTGTTCCCACCACAGCCTCGGTAGGTAGCTCCATGATACCCTCGTGGTTGCGACCAATACCGAGCTCATCCTCGGCACAAAGCATACCAAGCGACTCCACACCGCGAATCTTGCTGCGCTTAATTTTGAACTCCTCGTCTGAATCGATGGGATAGAGCACCGAACCAACAGTAGCACACATAACCTTCAAGCCCTTACGGCAGTTTGCTGCACCACAGACAATCTGCAAAGGAGCCTCGCCACCAACATCGACCGTTGTGATGTGGAGGTGATCCGAATCGGGATGATCTTCGCATGTGAGCACCTCGCCCACGACAACACCTTTAAGACCACCACGAATAGTCTCAATCTTCTCAAACTCCTCGACCTCAAGGCCAAGCTCTGTCAATATCTCGGCTATGCGCTCAGCCGACAAATCTGTCTCGATATAGCGTTTAAGCCAGTTAAGTGAAATATTCATAATATATCGTTTTAGTTATAATTTGCATTATGGCTATAATCGCACAAAGATAGCACTTTTTTTTCGCTTTCAGCCCATTATCCCCACTTTTTTCGGCCACCACAACTAAATAAAAGAAAAAGGGTGGCATACGCCTCGCTAATGAGGCTTGCCACCCTACTGCTTGCCGATGCCAAAGCTACGCTTTCGGTTCGCTTCGAAACCACGACTTAACACGTAGCCATCCCTTGACACCGATTATTGCCAACCCTGCGTATTGTGTCGTCTTAGCCATGCCAAAGAGTATGAACCATAACACGCCCTTCGTAGCAGCAGATATGGGCAGAGCCATCTGTGCAAAAGAGAGCACATAGAAGACCACACACGAGCCTAAGACTATAACCCCCGTGCGAAACGAGAGTCGAGCGAGCACACGTTGCGCCGCCACCTTAAACCTATCAATGCGTTGCCTCATTCAATCGAACAAATTTAATCTACAAAAAAAGGCCTCAGACTAAGATTGTCGAGGCCAAAGTAGTGGTTGAGCTACCGAGATTCGAACTCAGAATAACAGAACCAAAATCTGCTGTGTTACCATTACACCATAGCTCAATCGTTGCTCGTAAGCGACCGCAAAGATAGTGTAAAGTTTTCAATCTGCAAAATTTTGGAGAGTTATTACACCCCAAATCGTAGAATTTGAGTGCCTACAACTTCGATAGAAACTTTTCGCGATTAACCACAAAGCGGATATGCTCGCCCTCGCCGATAAGCGTCTCGCCATCGAAGGCCTTAACCGCGAAGGTTAGCTTGCGACCCTCGACTGCTACAAGCTCCGCAGTAGCAAGTATCGTAGCACCCACTTTCGAGGGTTTCAGGTGCGAGGTGTTAATCATCGAGCCTACGGTAGTCTCGCCCTCGTCAAGTTTCAGTGCTACAGCCAACATCGCGGCATTCTCCATAAGGGCCACCATAGCGGGAGTAGCAAGTACGGCCATATCTCCCGAGCCGATGTAGTCTGCTGTATTTCCCTCGGTTACGGTCATTACCGTCGAGTGTTTCAAACCTACTTCAATCATATTTCTCTATTTTTTACGTTATATCATATGGGACAAAGATAGCTAATTATTTCGAAACGACGATAAAAACACTATCTTTGTGCTTGGAAAACTATGCGAAACATTGTAGCCATACTACTACTTGCGGCCACCATACTCAGCGTAGCCATAACCCCAGCTTCGGCGCAGGGGCGTAAGCAGCGTGTACGTGGTGCATCGGCAGCACGCTGGACAACCGATGAGCGCGGCGAGGAGATGCTCTCGATAACCATTCGCACCGTGCCGGCATTCCACCGCAAACGTGACTTCAAGAACTACCAACGCATGGTACGCGCCGTAAAGAAGGTATATCCCTTAGCCATAGAGGCCGCCAAGCGTATGGAGAACCTCGACCAAGAGCTCGCTAAGATGGATAGGCGTCGCGATCGCAAAGACTACACCAAGAGTATCGAGGAGGCTCTCAAAGAGGAACTTACACCCATGCTCTGGAAGATGACTCGCTACGAGGGTAAGATACTACTCAAACTCCTTGACCGCGAGACACAACACACCGCCTACACCATCATCAAGGATTTCCGCTCGGGATTTACCGCGGGTTTCTACCAGATGATAGCCAAGATGTTTGGACACAACCTAAAACTCGGCTACGACCCAGAGGGCGAAGACGAGATATTGGAGCAGATAGTACTCTACTACAAAGCGGGACTTCTCGACTAATACCCGACTACAACTCCATACCCTTGCGAGTACGCGCCATAGTCTCTGCATCGACAAGACGCGAGGCGATAGCTAAAGCAAACTCCACCGAGCAACCTGCACCTGCCGCAGTAAGCAGGTTGCCATCCTCGACAACACAGCCACCACGATAGTTGTACCTATCCATCTCGGCTATAACCGAGCTGTGACACGTTATCATACGACCCTCGGCAACGCCCGAAGCGGCGAGCACAGTGGGAGCACCACATATCGCTGCAACGAGTCGCCCCGAGTCGAAATATTGGCGCACGACATCTCTAACCCTCGCCGAGCTACGCAGGTTGATGTAGCCGGGGTTGCCTCCTGGCAGAATGAGAATATCGCCATCCGACATATCGGCATCCTCGATCAACACATCGCATCGAAGGCTCATTAGTGCGTGCGACGATACAACATCGAGCGTGCCGCCAACAGCTACACGACATAGCTCGACACCCGCACGACACAAAACATCGATAGGTGCTGTAACCTCCAAAGCCTCGAAACCATCGGCAAGGAGTATATATGCTCGTTTACTCTTCATCGCTAAACAATTCTTCAAATTCATCAAAGGGTATCTCCACTACTCGGCAGCTGCCAATCGCCTCGGGAAGAACTACTCGTAAAATATTATCTCTCTTTTTCTTATCAAGCTTTACCTCGCGCAGAAGGTTATACACCCCGACCGATGGTTTAAGCTCAAAACCCAAACGCTCCAACAGTCGCTCTACGCGCTCGGCATCACACTCGCTCATAACCCCGTAACGCACTGCTAATCGGGATATCATATCGAGGCCGATAGCCACAGCCTCGCCATGGTTATAGCTGCGCGTACACTTCTCCAAAGCGTGGGCAATGGTGTGTCCGAGATTTAGCTTTCGGCGGATGCTACCCTCGCGCATATCCTGCTCGACAATCGCTATCTTCACAGCTACGGCACGACGCACAATCTCCTCCATCAGTTCGCTTGACTTGTATAGCTCGTCGCCCGCCACCCTCTCTAACTCCTCGAAGAGAGCCTTGTCGCCCACCATAGCCGACTTTACAACCTCGGCCATACCGGCACGGAGCTCTCGCTCGGGCAGAGTGCGAAGCATCTCGACATCGGATATCACAAAACTTGGATGCGAGAATGTACCAACCATATTTTTGTAATCGGCAATATTGACACCATTCTTGCCTCCTACCGCGGCATCTACCTCGCCGAGGAGGGTTGTCGAGACAAAGCCGAAGTCGAGGCCTCGCATATATGTCGAGGCTACAAATCCTGCTACATCGGTGACTATGCCACCACCTATGCCGAGGATAAACGTGGAGCGATCTGCGCCTATCTCCATAAGTCGGCGATAGAGCATCTCGGCCGTTTGCAGGCTCTTGTTCGCCTCGCCATGGCCGATGATAATATGTTCGTAGCGACGCACCATATCGGGATAGAGTCGATCTATCGTAGCGTCGGTAATCACCACTACACGCCCCGCAGGCAGCACCCTCGGAAGAAGCTCGGCCACTCGACCGAAGTATATCGTCGAGCTATTATCTATATGAAGAGTTGTACCCATAATGAACTGCTATATTCGCAAAAATCACTCCGTATCGCTATTATCTCACGACACTTAGCGCAAAGGTACGAATTTTTATCTCGGAGCGAGAAAATATTTTGCAAAAAAGTTGCAATATCTTCGAATGTTTCCTAATTTTGCAAGGTTATTTTCTGCCCCATGGCGTGCAGAGAGATAAAATAGGAGATAATAGGTAAATTTCGATAACTTAAAAAAGATTTAGAATTATGAACTTTCTCACAAACGACAAGCTTGTCATTGTTGGTGCAGCCGGTATGATCGGCTCGAACATGGTGCAGTCTGCCCTTATGATGGGTCTTACAAACAACATCTGCCTCTACGACGTATTCTCACCCGAGGGTGTTGCCGAGGAGATGCGCCAGAGCGGTTTCGACAACGTGAACATCACATCTACAACCGATGTTGCCGAGGCTTTCAAGGATGCTAAGTATATCATCTCGTCTGGTGGTGCTCCCCGTAAGGAGGGTATGACTCGCGAGGATCTATTGAAGGGTAACTGCGAGATCGCCGAGCAGCTTGGTAAGAATATCAAGACCTACTGCCCCGATGTTAAGCACGTTGTTATCATCTTCAACCCTGCTGACCTCACTGGTCTTGTAACTCTTCTCTACTCAGGTTTGAAGCCCGGTCAGGTTACCACACTCGCAGGTCTTGACACCACACGTCTTAAGAGTGCTCTTGCCAAGAAGTTCGGTGTTATGCAGAGCGATATCGAAGGTTGTGCAACCTATGGTGGTCACGGCGAGCAGATGGCAGTATTCGGCAGCGCTGTGAAGATTGCCGGCCGTAAGCTTACCGACATTATCGGCACCGAGGAGTTCCCCGCTGAGGAGTGGGAGCAGATGAAGAAGGATGTAACACAGGGCGGTGCTGCTATCATCAAGCTACGTGGTCGTTCGTCGTTCCAGAGCCCCTCATACCTTTCGGTTGAGATGATTCGCTCGGTAATGGGTGGCGAGCCCTTCCGTTTCCCCGCCGGTACATATGTATCTAACGAGAAGTACAACCATATCATGATGGCTATGGATACTACTCTTGACCAGAACGGCTGCTCTTACAAGATGCCCGTAGGTACTGAGGATGAGATTGCTAAGCTTGACGCTTCATACGCTCACCTCTGCAAGATGCGTGACGAGCTCGTTACTTTGGGTATCGTTCCCGCTATCGAGGAGTGGTCAAAGATCAACCCCAACTTGTAGTTTTAGGGTTGAAATATAACGACGAGGGGCTGTCACATCTATCGGGCAGTCCCTCTCGCTTTAATATATAAATAGGTTAAGAAGTATGAAGATTGCTGTACCCACGCGCGACGGCCATATCGACGATCACTTTGGCCACTGCGCATACTATACAATTTTTGAGATTGAGGATAAGCATATTGTTGCCATCTCGCGTTTGGACTCTCCCGAGGGTTGTGGCTGTAAGTCGAATATCGCCTCGGTGATGGAGGAGATGGGTATCGAGGTTATGCTTGCCGGAAATATGGGCGAGGGGGCGAAGAACAAGCTCGAAAGCCATAATATCAAGGTTATACGTGGCTGCAAGGGTGATGTCGAGGCTGTTGTCAAGGGCTATCTCCTCGGCTTTATCATGGACTCGGGCGAGGGCTGCGACCACCATAACTGCGGTAACCACTAAACTAAGGTGCTGTAGATAAGGTCTTCTCACAACGAAGAAGATTTGTTGTCAAAAGGGGTTAGATGTGGTCTCGACATGAAATTGGCTCGGATGGGACATACTAAACGTATTTCCCATTCGAGCCAATGATTGAGAGGCCGCAGATGATCCCTTTTCACAACAAAGAATTTATCACAAACTCCACCTCCTTAAAGGCATACTCCTCGCAGTGCCCGTCGCGGTGCTCCAAGCGAAGCTCACCCGAGGCGCGGATACCGCGAATGGCGGCATCGATAAGCTCGCCCGAGGGGAGGGCGTAGCTATGCCACTCGTCGAGGCGGAACATGCGCTGTCGGTAGTGGGCGGCGACATGCTCCTTATCGCCCGCCTCCAAGCGACGATACCACACGTCGAGATGCTCCACAAAACGCTCCAGCACGGCACGTCGCTCGAAATGTTGGCCGCGCTCCTTGGCCATAGAGGTAGGGTTGGGGAGGTCGGCAGGGAAGAGCTCCTGATTAACATTTATCCCCACACCAACGACGGTGCGCTCGATGTGCTCCACAGACAACGAGTGCTCGATAAGCACGCC
>JAZNDK010000036.1:0-14812 GCA_045588005.1 Alistipes sp.
CGGTAGAGGCGTACAAGGCAGCCGAGAATTGGAGCGGGTATGCCAAATATATTGTTGGCTATGACTTCGAGCGAGGCGAGGTTGTAGAGTAGAGAGATGCTCTTATAATGCAATCAGAGCGAGTCTTTCGGCTCGCGCTGATTTTTTGTTTGGGGTGGAGTGGGTTATATGGGTTAAGTGGGTTAGGTGGGTTAGGTGGGGATTTTTTCGGATAGCTCACGGAACGCACTCAACCCACGTAACCCATAGACCCCACATAACCCACAAAGGCCACAGGCCGTACCGACAGCTGCCTATAAATACGCAAAATACCTTATAACTACCCACCGAGCCCTACGACATTGTAGGCTACTCGTAGGATAGCTCCAACGAGCCCTCGTAGATGACGTAGTGCTTCTCGCCGTTGGTCAATGTGAGATCGGCGACAATCTTGCCATTGGTAACAGTAACCGTTCCCGACTCGTAGCCGAGCATGCTATTATTAACAAAGCCTCCACTGCTATTGGTTTGAACGCATGGCGACATGTTCGGATCTATTGTACCTGCCTTTTGAGTTCCGTTAGAATCGATTTTATAGGTGCCCTCGGGTAGCTTACCGCCACCGGGCTGCTTGCTTGCGTAGATGTCGAAGCAGTAGAAGCGCGTGTCTGGCTGCATAATATCGCGGTAGTGCGAACACCTCTTATCCGAGAGGATGATGTAGTAGTTATGTACCGACGACACCTTGCCATAATACTCCCCACTGATGTAGTCGGCACCAAAGGTCACATCGTAGCCGGGCATAGGCTCAGGCTCGGGGTTGGGCGTAGGCTCCTCGGGCGGAGTGGGCAGGGTAAACTCGGTAACGGCCATGGGGAGTATCGTATTGCGCTTTATGGTAATGCTTCGCTCGGTCGAAAGAGTCTGAATATTACCCTCGGTATCGGCAATATCGAGAGTGAAGCCCCTATCGAAACACTGAGGCAGCAAGCCGATATAGAACTCCGTGGGGGTAGAGCCAAGTGTAACGCCATCGCCGCAATCGAGCGTCACGGCCATATCGCTCTCCGTAGTCACGCCACGAGTTACGAATGTTGCAGCGTAGGTAGTGAGGTCTATGGCTATACTGCCGGCAAGCTGCTCGCCAGAGTTACCGCGCAACGTGATGCTCTTAATCGAAGCCTCGTTGCCCGTAAGCTCTATGCGCAACCAGCCGTAGATGCTGCGTAGCGTAAAGTGGGTGTTCAGTTGCGCATCGACCATAATATTGCCGTTCGTGCCATAACCACCCCTAAGATAGCTCTGCTTAGTCGGCGTAGAGGCCTTTAATACAAGGTTATCCGCATCTAAGAGGTAGTTGGCGTTGTAGGGATATACAATCACATACTCCGCCATCACACCCGGCTCGTCATTCGAGATATCGGGGATAGCAATCAGACCCTCTCGATCGCCTGTCTCACCCTGAAAAACACCCTTGATGTTATTTGTCTTTTGGTAGAAGGCCGACACCTCGTCGCCCTTGTTCCATATCGTTTTGCGGGCCGCATTGAGGCGAATACGGGTATCGTCGCCACCCTCGAAGCCTATGGTAAGAAACTTTTGCTTAGTCTCTTTGTTGCTAATAATCTCCTCGACGGCTCTCTGCGAGCAACCGACAAAAGTGAGTGCTGCGAGCACTAATGTAAAGACTCCTCTCATACTATAATACTTTTCGTAGTTTTATTCTCATTCACAAAGTTACTAAAAAAAGTGAAAATATCAACTATTTATTCGATGCAAAACGTATCGAAATCAACCCTCTTTCGCGGTAAATCTCTGTTTATGAAATCTCTACTCACGGTCGAGAGAGCGGTAGCCTATCGCCTCGGAGATGTGTAGTGGCGATATATTATCTTCGCCCTCGATGTCGGCAATAGTGCGTGCAACCTTGATGATTCGGTCGTAGGCGCGTGCCGAGAGGTTCAGTTGTGTCATGGCACGCTCCAAGAGCTCCGAACAGCTCTTGTCGAGGGGTGCAAAACGGCGAAGCATGGCACTATTCATCATCGCGTTGCAGTGTATATCCAACCCCTCGAAGCGGCGTAGCTGTATCTCTCGGGCTGCAACGACACGGCGTCGCACATCTGCGCTGCGCTCCTCGCTATGCTCGGCCGACATCTCCTTAATTGATACGGGCACAACCTCAACGTGAATATCTATTCTATCCATCAGTGGGCCCGAAATGTGACCCTTGTAGCGGTGTACGGCGGCTGCCGAGCATGTACACTCCTTCGTCGGGTGGTTGTAGTAGCCACAGGGGCATGGGTTCATCGAGGCTACGAGGGTAAAGTTGGCGGGGTAGTCCACCGAATATTTTGCGCGAGATATGGTGATGTGTCTATCTTCGAGTGGTTGGCGTAGCACTTCGAGCACATTGCGCCCAAACTCGGGCATCTCGTCGAGGAAGAGCACTCCGTTGTTGGCCAGCGACACCTCGCCGGGCTGTGGCGACTGTCCGCCACCAATAAGTGCTACCTGAGATGTGAGGTGGTGGGGTGCTCGGAAGGGACGCGAGGTGATCAGCCCTCGGTGCGCGCCTATCTTACCTGCCACGGAGTGTATCTTTGTGGTCTCCAATGCCTCGTTGAGTGTCATGGGTGGCATTATCGAAGGCAGACGGCGGGCAAGCATTGTCTTACCCGAGCCTGGCGAGCCAACCATTATAATATTATGGCCTCCTGCTGCGGCCACCTCTAAGGCTCGCTTGACATAGGCTTGGCCCTTGACATCGGCAAAATCCTCGGCGTACTCTACATCGAGCGAGAGCTCCTCCTTCTCGATAGCGTGGAGTGCAGGGGTATATGGTATGCGACCCATGAGTATCTGGCATAGCTCCACTAACGAGCCCACGCCGATAATCTCTATGCCATCGACCACCGCTCCCTCCGAGATATTCTCCACGGGGAGAAAGACTCTCTCCAAGCCTCTTTCGCGGGCCATGGCAACGAGGGGTAGCACACCCTTTACCGGGCGTAGCGAGCCGTCGAGCGAGAGCTCGCCGATAAACATCGAGTTGTCAATAAGTGTCGAGGCTATCTGCTCCGTAGCTTGCAGTATTCCCACAGCTATCGGCAGGTCGTAGAGTGAACCCTCCTTGCGTAGGTCGGCAGGGGCGAGGTTTACCACAATCTTCTTGGCGGTCATGCTATACCCCGAGTTCTCGAAGGCTGCGATTATGCGTTGTTCGCTCTCCTTGATGGTATTGTCGGGCAGACCGACGAGATAGAGGCCTAAGCCACCCTTAGCGACATTGACCTCGACATTAACCTCCACAGCCTCGATACCGGAGATAGCCCCTGTATTTACCTTAACAAACATCTCGACAGCGGTTTATTGATTAGAATGGGACTATGCCATCATCGACGCCTGCCGATGAGGGGATGTCGAACTCGCCACCGCCACTCATCATGCCGCCACCCGAGGGGGTATGCCACGGTGCGAGGTCGTTTGCTCCCGACGCAATAGTGTTGTACTCCTCGGTGTTATATCCGCCACCCTGCGAGCTGATAATGGCCGAGGCAACAGTAGAGTCGGCATCGGCAAACTTCGCCTGCTCCTTGATAAAGCGCAGGGGAACATCGGTAACCTCGCCGTTACGGTGCTTGGCTATGATAATCTCGGCCATGCCCGCGGTGGACATGTTGTTCTCATCGACGGTCAATCCGTAGTACTCGGGTCGGTGGATGAAGGCTACCACATCGGCATCCTGCTCGATAGCTCCCGACTCGCGGAGGTCCGAGAGCTGTGGTCGTTTCGAGCCACCGCGGTTCTCCACGTTACGGCTGAGCTGCGATAGGGCGATGATTGGCACCTCCAACTCTTTGGCTATCGCTTTGAGCGTACGCGATATAAGCGACACCTCCTGCTCGCGGTTACCGCGTGTCTCAGGTGTCGAGGCAGTCATCAGCTGCAAGTAGTCGATGATGATGAGCTGTATGCCATGTTGTGTTTTAAGACGACGCGCCTTCGAGCGGAACTCATAGACCGAGAGGGCCGGGGTGTCGTCGATATAGAGAGGCGAGCGACCGAGCTCCACGGTTTGCGATTCGAGGTGTACCCACTGGTCGGGGGTCAGATTACCCGTACGCAGATCCTTCGAGTTGATCTGTGTCTCGGCTACGATAAGTCGATTCATAAGCTGCACCGAGGACATCTCCAACGAGAAGAAGGCAACGGGTGTCTTGAACTCCACGGCCATATTGCGGGCCATGGTGAGCACAAAGGCGGTCTTACCCATCGAGGGGCGTGCTGCGATGATAATCAGGTCGGAGGGTTGCCATCCGAGCGTTATGCTGTCGATGTCGGTAAATCCCGAGCGCACACCGTTGTATTCGCCGGCCGTTTTTGAGGCCTCCTGAATTTGGTTGAGTGCCTTGCGCAGAATGTCGGCTGCCGAGAGTACCGAGCGTTTCACGTTACCCTCCGACACGCGGAATATCTCCTGCTCGGCAAAGCCTATAAGCTCCGTAACATCGACCTCCTCATCGTACGAGCGGCGTTGTATCTCGGTTGCCGAGCGGATAAGTTCACGCTGTACATACTTCTGAGCGATAATCTTGGCATGAAACTCGATGTGGGCCGCCGAGGCCACGCGCTGCGTCAGCTGAGCTAAGTAGGCAGCACCTCCGACTTTGGTGAGCAGCTTTTGCGATTTAAGTCTCTCGGTCACGGTGTAGAGGTCGATAGCCTTCATCTCCATCGATAGCTCCTGAATAGCACGGAATATCGTGCGGTGCTCCTCGGTATAGAAGGTCTCCTCTTTGATATACTCCTGAACCTCGATGATGGCATCTCTTTCGAGCATCAGTGCGCCGAGCACTGCCTGCTCAAGTTCGATGGCCTGAGGAGGTACTGTGCCATCCATAGCTGTCAGCTGAGTATAAGCCTCGTTATTCTTTTCGGTCGATCTGTTATATTGCTTTGCCATAGTCAAACGCTTAAATGCATCCACAAAATTATATATTTTCTGCCGATTGGCAATAGCCCAGACACCATAAGTTATTAAGAATTATCCCAAGTTGTGAACAGCGCAATGTTGATAATCAACATACGCGAGCGACAAAAAGCGGCTTTTAGCGCAGCTTCTACCCTTGGAAATCGATTTTTTGGTTATTTATTTGTACCTTTGTCCGAAGTGAAGAGCGAATTTTACATAGCCCGCCGATTATCGAGTCGCAGTATGGGGGCGCGTGCCGGCATTATGGAGCGCGTGGCTACCATAGCTACGGCCGTGAGCCTTGCTGTCATCGTGGTAACTCTCTCGGTTGTTGTGGGCTTCCGCGAGGAGTTGCATAGTATGATATCGCGCACTTCGTCAGATATTGTGGTAACCTCGCCGCAAAGTGGTGGCATGCTCTCGGATGTCGAGCTTCAACGCGCAGAGCCTTTGGAGGCCTTGTTCGACGACGAGCGCATCGCCAGAGCGTCGGTTTATAGGGCTCGACAGGGTGTCCTGTGGAGCGAGGATAATATCCTCGGTGTAGTCCTCAAAGGCATCGACTCGCTCTACGACACAAGCCTCTTCGAGGAGCACCTCGTCTTAGGCGAGATGCCACGTCTTGGTGCAGAGCCTCGCACTAAGGATATTCTCTGCTCCGATTATGTGGCTCGTCGCATGGAACTTGATGTTGGCGAGCGTGTCGAGATGGTCTTTGTTGATGATGATGGAACTCTTCTTCGCGACCGTTTCACTGTCGCCGGCCTCTTCAATACGGGTGTAGATGTCATCGACCGCAGTTTTGTGCTTACCGACATACGCAATGTCGCACGCCTCTACGATGGCGACCCGAGCAAGGTCACGGGCTACGAGCTGCGCGTTGCCCGGGGTGTCAATTCGGAGATGTTGGCCGTGGAGATGAATATGGCGTTGGCGGAGCTCTATTTCGACGAGGGGATAGATGCCGAGGCCTTCACTCTGCAACGTCTCTACCCCGATATTTACGGCTGGTTTGAGATGATCGATGTAAATGGTGTAGTGGTTGTTGTGATTATGGTAATTGTTGCACTACTCAATATGATAACCTCGCTGCTGATTATCGTCTTGGAGCGTCAGCGCATGATTGGCGAGCTTCGCGCACTCGGCCTTTCGCGGCGAGGTGTAGTTGCTATCTTCTTTTACAGAGCTCTCTTTGTCGTTATGCGCGGAGTGACATGGGGTAGTGTGATAGGTGTTGTACTCTGCACGATACAGCACTTTTGGCATATTATACCGCTTCCAGCCGAGGGGTATATGCTCAGTGCTGTGCCTGCTACGTTATGTTGGGGGTTGTGGCTTGTGGCTATTGTCGTTGTGGTTGCTGTCACGATGGCCGTACTCACGCTTCCAGCCATGTTTGCAGCTCGCATATCGCCCTCAGAAACAATGAAATACGAATAAACTTATTTTAAGGATGAAACCCTATAACCAAGAGCAGACCAAGAAGGAGCAGGTCGAGCAGATGTTCGACAATATAGCTCCGAGTTACGATCGCCTTAACCATATACTCTCGTTCAGCATAGACCGCCTGTGGCGACGTCGTGTTGTGCGCCTTGTGGGTCGTGGTTGTGCCCATAAGATTATGGATGTGGCAACCGGCACGGGCGATTTGGCTATTGCTCTGGCCCGCCACATCGAGGGAGCTCACATCTTGGGAGTCGATCTCTCGGAGGAGATGCTCTCGGTGGCTCGTCGTAAGGTCGAGCAGCAGGGGCTTGCCGGGCGTATCGAGCTAAGTAAGGGAGATGCCGAGTCGCTCGATATGGTGCCGAGTGGCTCTATGGATGTTGTAACTGTTGCCTTTGGCGTTCGCAATTTCGAGAATTTGGAGCGAGCCCTTAGCGAGATATATCGCACTCTCGGCGATGGTGGAAGACTCTTCATCTTGGAGTTCTCCATACCGCGCAACCCTCTTGTGAGGTGGGCCTACTCGCAGTATTCGCACCATCTGCTCCCTAATCTCGGTGCAATGATCTCGAAGGATAAGGCCGCATATACCTACCTGCCCGACTCTATCGAGGAGTTTGCCTCGCCCGAGCGTCTGTCGGAGATGCTACGAGGCGTAGGTTTTAGCGAGGTTCGCAGCCGCTCGCTGAGTTTTGGTATAGCGCATATTCATGAAGCGGTAAAATAGCCCGACAGCGATGTTCTCTCTACGACAGACTCTTCTTGGTGTTGTGCTACTCCTCGCAGCCACACTCTCGGCCTACGCTGCTCCGTGCCATCGTGCCGAGCGTAGAGTTGTTTGCGAGGGGGTGTCGCGTATTACGCACCTCTCCTCCTCGGGTATGAACCTATGGTTAGATATAGATAATCAGACTTATCGACGCTTGGTCTTGGCGCGAGGCGAGATAGATATCTTGATCGAAGGCAAGCTCTTAGCCTCGATATCGCTTAGGGATAGGGTTGTTATTAGGCGACACTCTCGAGCGGAGGTGCTTATCCCCTTGCGTTTTCGCAGCTACGGCAATGTCGTTGTGTGGCAACTGTTGCGTCGTCTTTTTCGTGGCGATGCACAAGATATAGCCATAACTTATCGCATTCGAGGTGGAACGTGGCTTGTGCGTCGCAATTTTTCTGAGGAAAATGTTGCCATCTCGGAATTTTTCGATACCTTCGCAATCACAAAGGAGCTTATCGGCGAGTTGTATGCCGAGCTAAAATAGTTGAATTATGAGAAGTGTTTTGACCCTTTTACCAATAATCGCGTCGCTCGTTCTTATGAGTATTACAGCCTCGGCTCAGAGTGTCGAGCAGATGCGTCAAAGATTGAGCGAGCGTACCGACTCCGGAGCCTTTGTGTATGTCGAGGAGGATGATGCTACGGCCTCGGCTGTCAGTGCTGTCGAGGCAGCTGCGCGAGCCGCTAAGGTTAGTGGCTATCGAGTGGTTATCTTCTTCGATAATGGACAGTATGCCGGCGATACGGCAAATACCGTGGTCGAGGAGTTTAGAGCAAAGTATCCCTCGATAAATGCCTACTTAGTATATGAGAGCCCCTATTTCAAGGTCTCGGTGGGCGACTGTCTCACTATGGAGGAGGCTGTAATCCTTATGAATAGCTTCATCTCGGACTATCCTAAGGCTTTCCCCAAGCGTGAGGATATACGCCTTGAGGAGCTGCATAATCCCGAGGAGGTTGTCACGCCGACGCCTGCCGATAGCACAGCTGTTTCAGACCCATTACTCCTTTTTATGGAGTAATTCAGCATGGCATAGAGTAGCTCGATAGGTGCTCTGAGCGTGCAGTATTACAAATTTTAAGGGTTTAATTTGCAAAAAAAACGTCGTTTGGGTCTGTTTTTAGTTATTTTTTGTATATTTGTGAGGACAAAAATATTTTTGACTTAAAAATTATTACCGTTATGAAGAAGTTTTTTTCATTTGTAGTGATGTTTGCAGCTGTCGCTTTCGTATCATGCTGCAACCAGCAGAAGAATGCAGAGTGCACAGACGATTGTTGCGCTGATAAGACTGAGTGCACCGAGGCTTGCTGCGCCGATAAGGCAGAGTGTAAGGGCGAGTGCAAGGATGCTTGCTGCGCTGAGAAGGCCGAGTGCAAGGGCGAGTGCAAAGATGCTTGCTGCGAGGAGAAGGCTGAGTGCAAAGGCGAGTGCGCAAAGTAGTTTAGGCTTTTTGCTCTAAACAAATAACGGGGATGGCTAAAAGTGGCCATCCCCCGTTTTTTACCTCTTTGTCGAGGCCCTGAGCCCCTCTATCACGCTGTGGGTAAAGCCTGCGGCCTCCATGGCGTTAAGACCTCTGATTGTCAATCCCTTTGGTGTTGTGACCCTGTCTATCTCTACCTCGGGGTGGGAGTTATTGGCCGTAAGAATATCTGCTGCGCCACGGAGCGTCTGCATCACAATACGCTTGGCATCATCGGCCCTAAATCCGAGCTCTACACCTCCCTCCATGGCTGCGCGGATATAGCGCAGGGCGTAAGCTATACCGCACGAAGCTAACGACGTGCCGGCTGGGATAAGCTCCTCATCGACCAACATAGCCTCGCCCAACTCGTTGAAGATGTCGAGTAGAAGGCTGTCGCTCTCGGCCGAAGAGCGTGCCGAGGCGATAAACGTCATGCTGCTCTTTGTGGCTATGGCCGTGTTGGGGATTATCAGGTAAGTGGCTGGTAGCGAGCCGCAACCCTTGTCGAGCCACTCCGATAGTTTAGCCAAGCCTAAGCCTCCAACCATCGAGGCGACACTCTGTCGCGAGTAATCCAGGTACGGTTTAATCTCGTTGAGTACCTCAATCACCTTCCATGGCTTCACGGCGAGCACAACAATATCTGCAGCAGCTGCTGCTTTGCGGTTATCCGTTGTTATGTTTATCTCGGGATACTCCTCTTTGATAGCCTCCAACTTTGGTGTCGAGGGGTTCGAGATGTATATATCCGATGTCGGTATAATCGAGCCTTGCGCAATGCCTCGTGCAAGTGCTCCGCCCATGTTTCCTGCTCCGATTATCGTTACCTTCATATCTTTCCCAAATTGCGTTACACTTAAATTATCTTACAAATGTACGATTTTTAGCTGATAATCGCAATATAAACTCTGCTATTACTTTATTACTATACATGCCTAACGTTATTCATAAATAGGAAATCGCAATAAAGAGTTATTTCATGGTAGAGGTCTTTGACCGGACCTCTACTCACAAATAGACCAAACAAGTAATTAACGGAGGCTGGCTAAAACAAATTTAGTCAGCCTCCGCTTTTTTTATTACAAGAAACGGTATTGTTGAAGTAGTAGGGTAGTTTAGGTTGCGGGTATTATAATCTGCGATTTTCGGGATACCCCCTTTCTCAACACTATTATTTGGAGTACAACGGCATGGCCTTATAGCCAACAAGACATAAACATACAGACCTTGCATAGACTGAACAGAGCCGGCCTACACTTCCCAATCTATCCAATCTCTCCCTCTATCCTGCGTCTAACTACCGAGAAGGCGTGTTCGTAGAGTGCCGAGTGGGGCATTGTTTGAAGCATCTCCGAAAAGCGGCTCATGGGCACAGCAAATGTTAGCTCATGCTTCGGCACAAGAGGGCGTGCCGAGGGGTCGAACATGCCGAGGAACGTGCGACGACCTCCCTTGCGATTCTCTGTGGTGGCAAACGACACGACGGCAGCACAGCCCGAGGCAAACTTCGTGACGACTGCATCGTCGGCGTCATTATCGTAGAAGGCCCATGTGCATAGGCCCGACAACACGTCGGGAGTTGCGAAGAATACTACTGCCTCGACACTCCCCCAACTATCTAACTTATCTACACTTACAAAGTTAAGATATGGTTTGTCGGAAATCTCTATCCCGAGGCTATCAACATAGGCCCGCACCTGCTCGGGAGAGAGCTTATAGTGCTCTGTCTCGGATACGAAGAGGGGCACGCGCTCGGGCATCGGGCGAAAGGCGGTGTAGAGCCCGCCACCGCCACACTGTACATTCTCGGCGGTGAGTGTTAGGGCATTACCCTCGCACACCTTACGAATTGCACCTATCATGCAGCGCGGTACACGACTCTCTGCATTGACGGCGGTATCGCCATACCAAAAGGCAATAGGTAGCGGTGCAGCCTTGCCAAAGGCTTCGCGAAACTTTACGATAAACTCTTGCGGTGTCATAATGCTCAGATGTTGGTTCTCTCCACAAAGTTAGATATTTTTTTGATATGGCGATAGTGTGGCGAGCATAAACATTAAACCGACAGGAGGCTTTGCGTGTTTTTGCTCTGTCGATGCCGAATAAATGTCAGCTCTACCCATCTACTCGATCTAATAAAACGCCTAACTGAAATTCTCATGGCAGCAGCGTGTCATATTAGAAAAAAAAATCTATCTTTGTATCGTAGAATTATTAAACACCCCATAATGCTATGAAAATTACCAAAAGGTGGCCGAGAAATCTTCTGACATTCGTTATTCTCACACTCTTAACGGCTATATGCTGTGTTGCTCTTCGATATATCATAGGTTTTGTATTTGATCTCTTTGGTGGCGAGGATAGTATTGGTTGGGCGAGCATACTTATTCTGTGTGCCGTGCTGAGTGTCGCGATACTCTTTGTCGAATTTATCGTTACTCGCAAGGGGGCTAATGGCCGAGTTCGTGAGGCTATCGCAGTTTGTCGCAAGATAATAGTTATCGCAACCATAATGTTTGCCGGTTTTGTGCTTATGGAGACGATGTGTGGCACTTCTGGCGATGCAGAGGCCTCCTTCGACACTGCGAAATGGCTCTCATTGAGCCTCTCGTTAGGCCTCTTCAACACCCTATATGAGCGCAGACAATAACGAGATAAAGCTCTTGACGCAAAAGCTCTTGTTGTTGCTACGGAGTGCTCGGATATGCCAAGTGCCGAGAAGATTTGTGCTATGTTGCAAGCCGAAGGTATCAACTCTATGGTTGTCGAGAGGGGTAATCCCATCTATATCAAAGGTGGCGTATGAGCGAACTACATAGTTCACTACATACGCCACTTTAGTAGTAAATTTACATTTTATTCTATATTATCCCCCTTAATAGCTTTCTTAAGCTCATAATCCAACTTGCGTTCTTTTGACTTGTAATATTTTCTACAGCAATATTCACAAGTATAGAAAGACAGAGTCAGAAATAAGGAGAAAATGGTTATCATCAATAGACCATAGCAGATATATAATAGGCAACATATATTATGCTTAAATGCGAAAAATACTCCAATATAAGCAATTATACAGCAAATCAAATTTTGATTGAAGTATTTATCTCCCAAAACCTTTAATCCATTATCTATACACATAATCTACATATTAAAAATCATAACCTCTAATTGTTTTAGATGCCCATACTTTAGCTGTTTCGTAGGCGTCTACCGACTCGGTGGGTACATAAATAATAATATCGTTGCAGTTATAAAATGCATATGATGCTCCTATTATTGGAGGAATAGTCGGTCTGCAATATATAATTTTTAGAGCAGTGCAATTATAGAATGCCCTACCTCCAATCATCGTTACGCTATCGGGTATTGTAATACTTGTCAGTTTTTTACAACCGCTTAAAAATGAATTACCAATTGTTATTACGCTATCGGGGATTGTAACACTTGTTAGGTTGTCGCAATATTGGAATGCCGCATCTCCAATCGTCGTTACGCTATCGGGGATTGTAACACTAGAAAGTTTGCTACAAGACCCAAATACTCCACTTTTAATCTCAGTTACCTTATTGGGGATAGTAATACTAATTAGATCACATCCATAAAATGCATATCCTCCAATTTCAGATATATACTTGTGTAAATCTATTTCAGCAATAGAGGTGCCATAAAAGGCGTATTCACCTATTTGGGTTACGGATTGAGGTATTTTTATCGATGTTAGATATGAACAATAATAGAATGCATATTCACCAATGCTTTCAATGTCTTTGTCAAAGACAATCAAGCCTCTACCATTCTCGTATGTATTACTAACAATATTGGCATTGAAACCCATTGTTTGATATGGGGTTATTATCTTCCCATTTGATGAAGTGTATATCAACTCATTGTAAGCGACCTCTATGCCCTGCTGATAGATAGTAATAGTGCCAACCTCCGTATCATTACATACAAGCTGAATAGTTGAGGTGCGACTTATAGTGGATGTATTTTCTTTAACACTCAATTTTATTGTATCGTTGCGCATTGTTGCACGACTGGTAATACCATCTAATGAGATCCAACTACTTGCAGCATCAGGGATATTAACAGTATAATCCAAATTCGTTGAAACACCCACATTTAGCATAGTTGCTTCATTAGTTACCACATACGATTCAGTTGCAATTGTTGTAACACCATCAACAAAAGTAAGAGTACGCATTATAGTAGTATTTGCATCACTAACGAATACGATAATAGGGTCGGCTGTTAGTGGGTTGGGGGCATTTACCGTAATATAGCCTGTTCTTTCTGTTGTTCGAGTTACCGTTGCCTTCCAACCATTCGAGGTAATGGTTGCAATATGTATTTCTGGCTCTGAACTCGTAACGGTATATTTCACAATACAAGATTCTCCTGCTATAACAGCTATTTCTTCGCTATTATCAAATTCGATTTCAAGTTTTCTATTATACAAGTCATCTACCCTACCTTCGAGAGTATCAAGCCTATTTTCTATATTTTCCAGCCTGTCGTTAATAACCTCCAATTCATCTGTTATACGCTGATTTACTATTGCTATTTCATTCGCAATTTTTGTGTCTATAATACCATTATTGGTATTAATAGCTTCTTCGATTGCCTTAGTGTAAGCCTCTGTTATATCGACTATAGCAGTTTCAAGTTGAGATTGCAAAGTATCTAATTCATGCAGTAATTCAGAATCACCTTCTGTTATTGATCGTTGTAATATCGCAATTATAGCATCAATTTCAGCGATGGTATAATACCCTGTCAGTTGCTCACTAACCCATGTTTTTAGAGATGAATCAAGTGTACTGATTGCTACTTGAATAGCTGTGGTATATGCAGCTGTTATCTCCTCCTTAGCAGTTTGTATAGCATTAGTATATGCTGTCGTTATCTCGCTGACCTTCTGTTTTATATCGGTATTAAGGTTTGCTACTGCTGTTGCAATATCATTATTAATCTTTGTTGTTAGTCGTGTTTCAAGATTTATGATACTATCATTAATAGCGACAATCTGCTCTTTGATGGTTGCCACCTCAGAAACGAGTATATTATACTCTTCCAATGTAGAGATGGTAGCATTTACCCAATCTGTCATACTCTTTAATTCGTCGTCAACATAGTTTTTAATGTCTAATATCTTTTGGTCGAGCTCCGTATCCTTAGATTGTAGAGTTGTAATGGTAGTATTGATTTGGGTTAATTCGTTTTTAAGATCTTTCTTCATAGCCTCCAACTGTGCTAAAATATCAGTCTTAGCTGTTGAAATTTCCCCTTGTAAAGCAACCTCAACCTCTTCAATTTTGATGTTTGTTGCGTTGATTTGCTCTTGAAGACTTGTTGCGGTAGCTGTGAGATTATCAATGTAACCCTTCAACTCCTTATCCACGGCATCAAGGTTTACAAGAGTTGTGTTAATAGCACTAATCTGCTCGTCAATGGTTGGAATTGTTTCCTGTTCCAATTTGTCAAGACGGCCATCTAGTACTTCAAGTTCATCATTAATTTTCTGACAACCTGAAGCCATTATTGCTATGGCAGCAATAATCAAGGATATTTTCTTCATAATTTATGATTTAAATTACTACCACCCAACTCCAAAATGGTAAACTTATAAAAAGAAAGTGTGGAGCTGACTTTCGTTTATCTATACAGAGGCTCTGACAAAACCCGAAACGAATAAACGATACAAGACCCCACACTTGAATAGTATGGGTATATGCACAGATTGTGCACAGCCACATAGCTATACAAGAAATGAGTGTTGTCTTTATCCTCGTTTCGTTGAAAACTGTCAGATTTTCTGTATAAGGATAAAAGCGAAAACACTTTCATCGAATATGTACGCCGCTTACGCGACACTACAAAGTTAGAAACTTTTTCGCAAATGACAACACTCTTGCAGGGTCTTGTTCGGATAAAATATAAAAATCGCCTCTTGCCTATCGCAAAAGAAGAGCCCCTCGGGATAGTACCTGACGTACAGCCCGAGGGGTCTTATTGTTGGGGTGGGCGCAGATGAGCACTTATCACAACAAAGTATTTAGTCTCATTAAGAAGCTGTTTGAATTTTATTTCGAGATTATTTGAGAGCTAATTTCGTGTAAATTTTCATTTGGGGTATGCAGGTAATAGTGGACTATTTCCAATTATCAC
>JAZNDK010000037.1:0-8240 GCA_045588005.1 Alistipes sp.
CCCCTTATCACAACAAAGACAAACTACATTGCATATCTACGCTCCACACTCGCCCAATCAACCACCCTCCACATATCTTCGACAGCGGCGCGTCGCTGGTTGCGATAGTCGATATAGTAGGCATGCTCCCAAACATCGATACATAGGAGAGGTTCGAGACCATCGGTAAGAGGTGTGCCGGCATTCGACTTACTCACGATATAGAGTTTGCCGTCGCTATCCGAGGCGAGCCACACCCACCCCGAGCCGAAGAGACCCACAGCAGCGGTAGTCATACGCCGTTTAAGCTCATCGAGACCTCCAAAGGTCTCCTCGATAGCCACACGGAGCTTACCCTCGGGCGCAGCCTTAGGCTTAGGCGCAAACTGCTCGAAGTAGAGGATATGGTTATAGACCTGCGCAGCGTTGTTGAATATCGCGCCATCGCTCTCGCGGATAATATCTTCGAGCGACATCGAGGCGTAATGTGTGCCCTCGGTAAGCTCTTCGAGTTTAGCCACATAGCCGGCATAGTGCAGGTCGTGATGAAAGTGGAGCGTCTCGGCCGAGATATAGGGCTCCAAGGCGTCGTAGGCGTACGGCAGCTCGACAATAGTGAAGAGCGTGGTTGCAACAGTTGTCATAGTCATAATCGTAAATTTTAAGGTTTACGCATTAGACTACAACAACAGAGCCAAACGATACTCTCGCTTGGCTCTATTAACTTGTATATCTCAATCTCGCTTAGAAGGGCATGTCGTCGGGATCATCCGCAGGCATCGCAGGCATTGCCGGCTGCGGAACACTCTGCACAGGCTGCTGCACAGGAGCCGCCTGAGGCGCATAGCCACTCTGAGATGCATAGCCACCCTGAGATGCATAGCCACTCTGAGGCTGAGGTGCTGCATCGGGGCGACGGCCAAGAAGCTTCATATCGTCGGCAACGACCTCAACAGCGTAGTGCTTAGCACCATCCTTATCCCACTCGCGGCTACGAAGACGACCCTCGATATATACCTGCGAGCCCTTACGCACATACTTATCGGCAACCTCGGCCAAGCCCCTCCAAAGAGTCACCGTGTGCCACTCGGTATGCTCGGTAGTCTCGTTTGTCTGACGGTTGAAGATACGCTCGGTGGTAGCCACACGCAGACGTGCAACCTTAACGCCCGACTCCAAAGAGCGCACCTCGGGGTCCATACCCACATTTCCGACTAAAATAACCTTGTTAATCATACGCTTATATCTTTTTTACTCTACTCTCTATTATCGCCAACACTCTCAATCTCGGCTATCAGATTACCGATAAAGTCGCGGTCGGGACCATCGATGAAGCTCAGCTCGATAGGCTGATAGTACATCGCGCGGCGGAACATCTCGGGCAGTCGCACCGAGCGACGCAGCTTCACCGCATCCTTCTCGGTCATCAGCACGATAGCACGCGGGTTCTTGCGCAGCTTGGCATATACAGCCTTCAAATCCTCGGCCGTATAGCGGCGGTGGTCGGCAAAGAAACACTTATCCACGACGTAGAAGTGTTGCTCGGCACTGCGGGCAAACGAGCGCGGATTGCCTATGCCGGCCATGAGTATAGCGTGCTGGCCGTAGTTCACCTCCTCCCTCTCGTCGAAGTGGAAGAGGGGCTCGACGGGGCGATCCTTGATGCCCGTGAAATAGACCTTCTGGAAGGCTATCTTTCGCAAATCGTTACGCCACAGACGACGATCCAGAGGCGACATCTCGTCGGAGCACTTCGTGACAACGAAGAAGTGCGCAACGCTCATACGCGACGGCAGATCGCGAAGCTTACCGAGGGGCAACATCTTGTCGCGCTTGATGGGTCGCGACGAATCGACGATGATGACATTGACCTTAGCCTTGACCCTGCGGTGCTGGAAGCCATCATCCATGATAATAAGATTGACCTCGGGGTGCTCCTTCGATATGCGCTCGATGGCTGCTACCCTATCCTCGGCAACCACAACAAGCGTACCGCCAAATTTGAGCTTAATCTGCAACGGCTCGTCGCCCACATCGGCATAGGAGTCGTCGGCCGAGACCTCGCGGTAGCCCTTGGTGCGTCGGCCATAGCCACGCGAGAGCACGGCGATAGTGTAGCGTGCCGAGAGCTGCGAAAGAATATACTCGACCATAGGGGTCTTGCCCGTGCCACCGACGGTGATGTTACCGATACATACGATGGGAATGGGGAAGGTATAGCTCTTGAATACCCCCCAATCATAGAGACAGTGTCTGATGGTAATCACCGCCGCATAGATCCACGATAGTATGGTCTTAACAATCTTCATCTGCTGCACGAAGCATAGCTTCACAATTTTGTCAAAGATAGCACTTTATTTTTAATTTGCCAAATTATCGCACTTTTTCACACCTTTTTCACAACAAAACAGCACATTTCCACGCTATAAACCGCTCCGAAAAAAAATAAATTTAACCATCGAGGCACACGGTATCGATAAAATTTGTACCTTTGTCGAGTATGAAATTTATCGCGCACATTACCGCACTCGTGATGCTTGTTTTGGCAACAGCATGCGGCGTCTTCTCCGACGATAACGAGACAACAACAGAGCTTAGCGAGGCTACTGAGGCTGAGCCCACGCTGCTCTATGGCATCGACATCGAGGGTTACACAATAGCCAAGGATACCGTTCGCATGGGCGAGACTGTGGGAGGCATACTCTCGCGTCACGGCGTATCGGCATATACCATCGACCGCCTCGACCGCATAGCACGCGAGGTATTTCCCCTCAGACAGATACGCGCCGACAATGGCTACACAACCTTCACTCGCGAGATTATCGACTCGGTGGAGCGACGTACCGTGCTCGACCATATGGTATATCATCGCAACGCCGTAGATTATGTGGTATTCAGCTTCTTGGGCGACTCCATCGGCATATCGCTCGGCTCACGCCCTGTTGATATAGTACGTCAGCGTCGCGAGGCGGTGATTAACTCCTCGTTATGGGGTGCGATAATGGAGCAGGATATGCCCTACGCCTTAGCTGCCGAGTTCGAGGATATATACCAATGGACCATCGATTTCTTCGGCATTCAGACGGGCGACTCGTTCACGGTCATCTACGACGAGAAGTTCATCGATGGCGAGTCGATAGGCATAGGTCGCATATGGGGTGCGGAGTTCAACCACGGCGAGAAGTGCTACTACGCCATACCCTATGCTCAGGAGGGCGAGAAGCTACGCTACTGGGAGGCTAATGGCGAGTCGCTACGCAAGCAGCTGCTCAAAGCACCGCTCAAATATACACGCATAAGCTCGAAGTTCTCGAACGCACGACTACACCCCGTACATAAGGTCTATCGCCCACACCATGGCGTAGATTATGCTGCCCCCTCGGGTACGCACGTTCACTCGGTAGCCGATGGCGTTGTCACCTTCTGCGGCTGGGGTGGTGGTGGTGGCAACACCATAAAGATTAAGCATGCCGGCAACCTGATGACGGGCTATCTCCACCTCAGAGGCTTCGCCAAGGGCATTCGCGTAGGAAGCCATGTGTCGCAGGGCCAGCTTATCGGATATGTGGGCTCGACGGGAACATCCACAGGCCCGCACCTCGACTATCGTATATGGAAGAATGGCAAGGCCATAGACCCACTTAAAGTGCCGCAAGAGCCTGCCGAGCCTATCGCCGAGGAGCACAAGAGAAGGTTTGAGGCTGTGCGCGACAGAGTGATAGCCGAGCTCGACGGCATAGACTGCGACACCCTGCCACGCATCGACGAGGGCGACATCTTTCCCAACCGCACGGCCGACACAACACTAATGCGATAGAGCGATGAACGAGCTTCAACAACAGCAACAACCACAACCTATCGACGAGCGTTTTGCGAAGTTCATAGCCAAGCACCATGTGCTGACACTCGCCACCGTGGGCGAGACGGGCGAGCCCTATGTTGCCAACTGCTTCTATGCCTACGACCGCAAGCGCAACCTCTTTATCTTCACCTCGTCGCTTGCAACACGCCACGGCAGCGAGATGCAGAGCCGAGCAGAGGTAGCACTGAGCATAGTGCTCGAAACAGGCGTCGTGGGGCGTATCGAGGGTCTTCAAGTGGTGGGTCGCGCCGAGCGTGGCGACGAAGCGGCACGCAAGAGCTACATACGACGCTTCCCCTATGCTGCGGTAGCCGACTTGGAGCTATGGATGGTTAGACCCACGATGCTCAAACTGACGGATAACACCTTAGGATTTGGAAAGAAACTAATATGGCAAAGCATGGAGTAATAATCGTTGCAGGCGGCGCAGGACACCGCATGCAGAGCACGCTGCCTAAGCAATTTCTGCTCTTGGGAGCTCTTCCTGTTGTGGCACGCACCATAAACACCTTTGCCGAGGCACTTCCCGCCGCAGATATTGTCGTGGTGCTTCCCGAGACGCATATCCCGCTATGGAAGAACCTCGCGGCACGCTTCGACATAGCACCCCACCGCACGGTGGCAGGTGGCCGAGAGCGTTTCTTCTCGGTAAAGTGTGGAATCGAGGCTTTGGGCTCGGATGTGGAGTATATAGCCGTACACGATGGCGTGAGAGCATTAGTCACAAAACGTCTTATCATACGCACACTCCTCGACGCCGAGCGTAGTGGCGCATCGATACCCGTTGTGGAGGTTGCCGACTCGTTCAGACGATTGGATGCCGAGGGGTCGCATATAGTACCCCGTGCGGAGCTACGCGCCGTGCAGACACCACAGATATTCTCTGCCGAGCTGCTGCGCCGTGCCTACGAGCAACCCTACGACGCGAGCTTCACCGACGATGCCTCGGTTGTCGAGGCTCTTGGTGGGCAAATATCGCTTGTCGAGGGCGAGCTCTCTAACCTGAAACTAACAACACCCAACGACCTCGCATGGGCCGAGTGGTATCTAAGCCGCGAAGAGTAAGAGAGTAAGAGAGTAAGATAACAGGCCGCAGGCTGAGCATTCGTTAGAACTTACGGTACTCTATCGAGATGAATATACCCTTGAAACTCTGCAAGATATCCCTTATACCCACAACCGTAGGGTCGGTGCGATATTGGGGTGACGAGGCTAAAAACACCTCGAAAGCGTCGCGGGCATCGACCATAACAACAAGGTTGTCGCCCCTCATCGTGAGGAAGCCTCCGCACTCGTAGCGTGTGCCGTCAATCGTCGTGGCGATAGTCACACGCCCATTATCCTCGGAGTAGGCATACTCGCCATCGACAGCATATCCCTCGTGCATCAGAAATCCCGTGCCGTTACGTTTGAGCGTCATGGTGAAAGCCCCCGCAACGATACCCTCGCGTTTGAGAGCCGCCTGCACGGTGTTGTCGAGCTGTTGCAGCGCGACAGTTGCGAGGTTGTTAGCTCCGAGGTAGTCGAAAAAGAGTCTCTCGTAGGCCCATGTGCGCACCACATCGCGAGCCGAAGGTGCTGCCTCGGCAATACGCTCGAAGGGGTTTTGCTCGCTACTTGTCTCGCCACCAAGGAGAACACCTATCGCTCGCGAGAGGTCTATCTGCGCCGCAGCCTCGGCAGGTCGCACAACAAGAGCTACGCCCACAAGGAGCACTATCAGCGTAAATCGCTTCATAAGCATATACCTTTATATAATAGAGAGCCGAGGCTCGATATGCGATAGCAAGGAGCTACCCCACCGTCGGCCTCGGCACTACTCTTAGAGTTTGTTGAGCTCGGCCTCAATCTCCTCGACCTCGACGAGCCAAGCACGCTCCTGAGCATCGGAGGGCATGCGTAGGTCGCCACGCGGCGAGAGACCCACAGCACCGACCTTGGGGCCGTCGGGCATTGCCGAACGCTTGAACTGCTGACCGAAGAAGCGATGGAAGAAGACTTTGAGCCACTTGACGATGGTAGCCTTGTCGTGAACACCCTCGAAGGCGATAGATGCGAGCATGGCAATCTTCGTAGGCGAGTAGCGACGGCGCAGCGCGCAGTAGAGGAAGAAGTCGTGAAGCTCGTATGGGCCTACCAAATCCTCGGTACACTGGGCGATAGCTCCATCCTCCTTGGCGGGGAGCAGCTCGGGACTTACGGGCGTAGCTACAACATCGAGCAGAGCCTCACGCAACACACCTTCGGCACGGTTGCGGGCATACCAATCGACCATGTAGCGCACAAGGGTCTTGGGCACCGAGGCGTTGATGCCGTACATCGACATCTGGTCGCCATTGTAGGTTGCCCAGCCGAGTGCCAACTCGCTCATATCGCCCGTACCAATAACCATGCCACCGCACATATTGGCTACATCCATAAGTATCTGTGTGCGCTCGCGTGCCTGCGAGTTCTCGTAGGCCACAGACCTCTCCTCGGCGTCGAGGCCTATATCCTTGAAGTGCTGCTCGCACGCCTCGCGAATGGGTATCTCGCGGAGTGTACATCCCAGCTCTTTGACCATGCGCAGAGCATTATGATAGGTGCGGTCGGTAGTGCCAAAGCCGGGCATGGTGACGCCTATGATGCCCTTGCGGTCAAGGCCCAAGAGGTCGAAGGTGTCGCACACGGCGAGCAGTGCCAACGTTGAGTCCAAGCCTCCAGATATGCCGATAACGGCCTTCTTGCACTTGGTGTGCTCGAGACGTTGTGCAAGACCTGCGCTCTGTATGGCAAATACCTCGCGGCAGTGAATATCGCGGTCGGCGTCGTTCTCGGGCACGAAGTAGAGAGGCTCGATATGGCGACGCACATCGCCCTGATAGCATATCTCATCGACATCGATTTCGACGACACGCATCTCGGGAGCTTCAGGGTAGTAGAAGGTGTTGCGTGCCGTACGGCGTGTCGAGATATACTCGACATCGATATCGGCGATAACCATACGGTCGTTACGCACGAAACGCTCGCTCACACCCAATACACGACCCAGCTCGGCGATTACGGCATTGCCGGCAAATACAAGGTCGCTCGACGACTCGCCATGACCCGACGAGGCATATACATAGGCTGCCATCGTTCGCGACGACTGCTCGGCGATAAGCGATATGAGATAGTCGTGCTTGCATACCGACTCGGGCGACGCCGAGAGGTTGAAGAGCAGCTTAGCACCCTGCACGGCCTGCATCGACGATGGTGGCACGGGAACCCACATATCCTCGCATATCTCGACACCAAACTCGACGCCGTTCTTGTCGAACATAAGGTCTGCACCAAAGGGGCACTCCTGCCCTGCGAAGCGTATAGTACGATCCTTGATGCCGAAGCCCGACACCCACCATCTGAGCTCGGAGAACTCGCCATAGTTGGGTATGTAGCTCTTGGGCACGATACCCCAAAGCTGACCCTGACCAAATACTGCGGCGCAGTTGTATAGTCGGTCGGCAAATACTACGGGTAGGCCGACGATACCTATTGTGGGTATATCGGCTGTCTGCTCCATAAGCCACGCTAAGGCACGCTCCGAGTCGCCGAGCAGCTTCTTCTGCAATACCATATCGCCGCAGGTGTAACCTACGAGCGACAGCTCGGGCATAACTACAATTTCGACACCCTCCTTGAAGGCATCCTCGATAATTTTGAGAGCACCCTCGGCATTGCGATAGGCATCGGCGATGTGTACTCGAGGTACAGCCGCCGCAACTCTCATGTAACCATATTGGTTGTTCATAATAGTACTGTTTTGCTTTTCAAGCAATCGTTAATCTTATTGGGTCGCCACCACCTAAATCAGTAGCTACACGTTTTATCCGGAAGGTCACCACTTCAATCAGCGGTAGGCTGCTTTTTAGCCTGAACGTTATCGCAACCTTTATCAGCGGTAGGCCCGCTTTGTTGTTAGAAGGCAACCCACACCTACATTAGCGGTAAGCCGCTTTGTTGTTAGAAGGCAAACCACACCTACATTAGCGGTAGGCCTCTTTGTTGTTAGAAGGGGTTAGCTGTGGTAGCGGGTCGCAGGCTGACAAAGCGGAGCATACTTAAACGTATGTGAGCATTTGTCAGACAAGCCCGATGCCGCAGATGACCCCTTATCACAACAAAGACTTTTACTCGGCCCAGATACGAGCTAAGTTGATGATGGTATTCATCGCCTTGTTCATAGTGGTAAGCGACGCATACTCATACCTGCCGTGGAAATTCATGCCTCCGGTGAAGAGGTTGGGGCAGGGAAGACCCATGAACGAGAGTCGCGAGCCGTCGGTGCCACCACGAATGGGTTTAACAAGAGGCTTGACACCCGCCTCAATCATGGCGCGGCGTGCCTTCTCGATAACCTGAGGATGGGGCTCGACCATCT
>JAZNDK010000038.1:0-2608 GCA_045588005.1 Alistipes sp.
AAAAACCCTCTGAAACGATGTTTCAAAGGGTTTTGCTTGATTTTGTCCTCAAAACTTTTGGACTTGGAGCGGAAAACGAGACTCGAACTCGCGACCCCAACCTTGGCAAGGTTGTGCTCTACCAACTGAGCTATTTCCGCATTATCGTTGTTTGAACGTGTGCAATCTTTTCGATTGCGAGTGCAAAGGTACACCAAATTTTTTATTCTGCAAATTTTTTTACAACTTTTTTGCAAAAAATTTATCTTTTGCTCCGAAAAATAGCTTTTATCGTGCCGTAAGACATATTTCCTGATCCCTTTACCCTCCCAAATATTAAATCACACTCACCATCTCGCCCACAAAAAAGCAAGGCCAACAGACCTCGCCACACGATTACTCTATAACTATCTACCTCCTAAGCTGCTCAACAAAGTCGGGGTACTCGCTCCACAGCGGCTCTGTGAGAAACCACCACTCGCGGGCCTCGGCACGGCGCGACGGTCGCTCCGAGCATATATCGCGGCGGTACTCCTCGTCGTCGGCATGCTCCGTGGCCGTAAGTTCGGCGTAGTACTCCTTATGGCGTGAACGCAGCAAGGCAACAAGCTTACTATCGAGCTCTCCTGTACGATGCTGCGAAGCCCATAACCTTGCAATGACAGCCTCGGCAGACTTATCCGTAAGGTCGATAGCGAGGTCGTCGAAACCATCCCACTCCTCGATAGCGACATAGCATAGTGCGAGAAGGTTCACAGCCTCGAAATGGTCCTCGGGGTCACAGTCGAGCAGCATCTCGAGCTGTGCGGTACACATCTCCAAATCCCCGATACGGAAGTGATCCGTAGCCGAGCCGTAGAGTATCGAGAGCGCAGCACGGCTGTTGGCGTGCTCCCACCTAAGAGGCATTGTCTCATCCTCAGGCAGGACATCGGCGAGCAGCATAAAGGCCTCGTAGCGTGCCTCGCACGCCTCGGCATAGCGGCCCTCGCCTACCAAAGCGTCAATATCGCCCTTGCGACGCACGAAGTTATATTTAGGCCCACCTTCGAGCTCGAAGCTCTGGTCAGCAGCAGGGTTAAATAGTGGCTCCACTCTTGACATCACGACCTATTTTTATCATTAACAAACCTGAAATTACTGCCGTAACAGCCGTAGCATATACATAGGCCTCGGTGCAAGCTCCCATGCCGATAAATTGGTTAGACACAAAGACAAAGGCCGAGCATACGAAGGTCATAAATATTGCCGGTAGTAGCGCGAGAGCCGTATAGCGACTATGGCGGCGGCTGAGCCATGCGGTAATCATCCACAGGGTAAGCACCGAGAGTGCTTGATTAGACCAGGCGAAGTATCGCCAAATGACATCGAAGTCGATAAAGGCGATGCCTATGCCTATGGCAAAGAGCGGAAGGCTCACAAGCAGACGCTTGACAATAGAGCGTTGCTCGATGCCGAGCATATCGGCGACGATAAGGCGTGCCGAGCGGAAAGCGGTATCTCCCGAGGTGATGGGTGCGGCAACAACACCTAAGAGTGAGAGGATACTACCGACAACACCTAACGTGGCGACGCTGATAGTCGATACTGCGAGGCCCGCATCGCTGCCATTATCGGCCATAAAGCTATTGAGACCTTCGACGCCACCGAAGAAGACCATAGCTACGGCTGCCCATATCAGGGCGATGACCGATTCCGAGATCATAGCACCGAAGAATATCGGGCGAGACTGATTCTCGTTGGTCATGCAGCGAGCCATAAGTGGCGACTGCGTAGCATGGAATCCCGATATAGCACCGCAGGCGATACTTATAAAGAGGGTTGGCACAATGGGTAACTTCTCGGCGTTGAAGTGCATATTATTGAGCGATGTGAGCTCAGGAACGCTGTAATCGCCAAAGAGGATAACGCCCAACATGCTGAGTGCCATAAATATAAGAGCTGCGCCGAAGATGGGGTATATCTTACCAATAATCTTATCTACGGGCAGAACCGTAGCAATAAAGTAATAGACGATAATGGTGCCTACCCATACTAAGTAGGGTATGTCGGTCATGCTAGTAAGTATCTTCGAGGGGGTGACGATAAAGACGCCTCCAACAAGCACCATAAGTATAGGTATCATCACCAGCGAGAAACGATGCATGCCCTTACCGAGATACTTACCGATAATCTCGGGGAGGCTACGACCGTCGTTGCGTAGCGATATTACTCCCGAGAAGAAGTCGTGCATAGCACCCATAAGGATACCGCCCAAGGTAATCCATAGGAAGGCTACCGGACCGTAGCACGCGCCAAGTATCGCTCCGAAGATGGGCCCTGTGCCCGCGATATTGAGCAGCTGGATAAGAAATATACGCCAACGAGGTAATGGTAGATAATCGACACCGTCGTACAATCTCTCCGAGGGGACATCAGCCTTGGGGTCGATACTCGCCACCTTATTGAGCAGCCCGCCATAGAGAAAGTAAGATGCAATCAATACAGCTAAGCATACCAAAAATGTAATCATACTCCAATTTTTTTATCGTTTTATAGCGCGAATTTAATAAAAATTTACGATATTTGCACCGTCAAACGAAAAGTTTGGCCATTAGGTTGCCTTAATAGCTCAGTCGGTAGAGCACTT
>JAZNDK010000039.1:0-39952 GCA_045588005.1 Alistipes sp.
CGTCACGCGCAAGAAGAAAGAAGGTTTTGAAACTTGCCAAGGGTAACTTTGGTTCAAGGGGAAACGTATGGACAGTTGCGAAAAACACTGTCGAGAAGGGTTTGCAGTTTGCTTATGCACACCGTCGCGAGAAGAAGAGAACATACCGTTCATTGTGGATTGTACGTATTAACGCTGCTGTTCGCCAGCACGGTATGACCTATTCTGAGTTTATCGGTAAGATGAACGTTAAGGGTATCGCCCTCAACCGTAAGGTTTTGGCTGACCTTGCGCTCAACGAGCCTAAGGCATTCGAGGCTATAGTTAATGCAGTTAAATAGTTCTCCTTACTCTAAGGAGTCGAGGCTGTTCCTTTGGGAACAGCCTTTTTTCTATATACATCTATTATTTCTCCTGTGTTAGACTTTGTCGAGGTTTCTATTGCAGAACCTTACCCGGTAATTCAGCCATAGCTATACAGCTCTCTCTATACATTGTTAAGCTATCATAACCTTGCGAGGGCTATTACATCCCTACAAAGATTAAGGGATGCTCCCCAAAGGAAACATCCCTTAAATCGTACGTTGCCACTTATCGATTATAGCACACCGTCATACTCCAACCTTTCGCGCACCTTCTGCCAATCGACCATAGGGCGCGGAGCATCTTCGATAAATTTCAGCGGACAACCCAACGCTGAGTCGTCGATATAGATGTCGGCGTGTACCTTAACAGATTCGGTCCACGACTTTTGCTCGGGGTTTTGGTTTACAGCCCACAGTTCAACCTTGTGCTCCTTAAACCAGCGCACAGCAGCATCAAGCTTCGCGCCGGAGCGCATGGTAAAGAGAATCAACTTATGACCCTTGCTGTTGAGTGCTCGCAGCACCTCTGCTGCACCCTCAACATCCATACCCACACTCGGGTAGTCATGCTCAACACATGTGCCGTCGAAATCTACTGCTATAATCATTGTGTTAGCCATAATACAGGATACTATTATTTTCTCTGTTTCTTAAAGAGCTTGCGTAGCTTGCGCATGCGACGCTGCCAGGGCGTAAGCTCATCGCTATCCGAGTATCCGTAACCATAGCCGTAGCCATAACCATATCCATATCCATAGCCGTAGCCATAAGTGCTCTTACGCTGAGTTACACCATTGAGGATAACGCTCATATTGTGGAACTTCTTCTCCAAGTAGAGCTGCTCGATATCCGGAAGCTGACGTCTGTCAAGATTGCCCTGACGTACAACATAGATAGTCAAATCTACAAGACGATCTGCAATAATTGCGTCGGCAACGGCCAAAGCGGGTGTAGTATCTACAATGATATAGTCGTATCTCGTACGAAGCTCGTTGAAGAGTTCATCAACGCGGTGCGACATAAGCATCTCGGCGGGATTAGGAGCCTGAGGACCTGAGTAGATTATATCGAGGTTCTCGTGTAGATCGCTGCGCGAGATAAGCTCGTTGATGCTGCTAATCTTATCCGAGATATATGATGTGAAACCGCGTCTGTCGTTTCGGTGACCAAACTGCTTAGACAGGGTGCGACGACGTAGGTCGAGGTCCATAAGCAGTACCTTCTTACCTGTGGTTGCGAGAGTCATTGCAAGGTTGATAGATACGAATGTCTTACCGCTGTGGGGTATTGACGACGTATTCATAATAACCTGCATAGGCTTATCTACCGACATGAAACTGATATTGGTTCGCATGATACGGAAGGCCTCAGATACAGGATCACGACCATCGCTCTTGATAGCAACACCATTTGTGATCTCGCCCTCAAATCGAGGAATATCTCCCAAGAAGGGAATGCTAAGCATATCCTCCAATTCGCGACGTGAGCGTACCTTAGTGTTGAGAATCTCGTTTAGGTAGATAATTACGAAGGGTAGAGCTGCACCAAATACAATAGCTATAAGAAGGATAAGCTTTCTATTGGGACTGATAGGTCTGTCGCCACCATATGCCTCGTCGATAATACGGGCATTACTCTCAGCTGTTGCCGCGGTAAGAGCATTCTCCTCAAGCTTGGTAAGCAGGTAGAGGTATAGCTCCTCCTTAACCTTCTGCTGGCGAGCAAACGATAGCATCTCTTTCTCCTTCGAAGGCGAGCTCTCCATGCGAGAGTTCGCTACGTTAAGCTCGCGATTTAGATGGTCTATCTGAAGTTTCAGACCGTCGATATGAGACTCCAATGATGTGATAATAGAGCCGCGCAACGATGCAATTATTGCTCCAAGATTAACTATCACAGGGTTGCTCTCCGATTCGCTACTCTTCAAGCGCTGATAGTCAAGAAGAGTAGTGTTATACTTGTCAATCTGTGTGGCTAATCCCGACGATGCTCCACTCATTGAGACTGTCGAAGCGGGAATAAGACCCTCGCCACTCTTGTCGTTGCGTACATACTCCAAAATGTACTGAGCCATCTCGAGATTTGCCTCCAGCGAGAGCTCCTCTTGATTGAGTCGTCTGATCTCGCTTGCACTCATTGTCGCCTCTTCGTCAGGGCTGTAAATCTTGTTTTCCTGCTTGAAATCTGCAATCTGAGCATCGGCTGTGCTAAGCTCCTCCCCGAGTGTTGCAAGACGCTCTTTGATAAACTCTCCTGTAATATTAGATATTGCACGCTTATCATCAATTGCAGCGCCGTTGTAAGCATTGATTATGCCATTGATAACATCCTCAGCACGCTTAGGCACCTCGTCATTCATTGTCATAACGATAATCGATGCCATCTTGTTAGCCATGTTACTTGCCATAGCACGGCGATAATACTCAGTAACGCTGTTGTGGGCCATGCGTGTAACTGTTACCTCCTTATCCTTGTATTGCTCGATAAAAGGTGTAGCAGTGAGCGAAATATCGCCAAGAGGTGTGGTTACGGTATCCCCTAATGATGCGACTACCGAGAAGGTCTCATTATCGGGCAGGAAGTTGTAGAGGGTAACCTTGCCATCCTCGCCGATGATGTAGTTGAATTGTCCCTTGTCGCGCTCGTCGGCAGTGAGGAATTTAATGAGTACAGGCTCGTTGCCATAGATATCGATGGTACGCAACTTGTCGTTAATGGTGTATTTGGTTGCCAAGTCGAATCTATTGACGACCTTCTCCATAAGGTGGCGAGACTGGAAGATATATATCTCGTTCTCGGCCGAGCTGCGAAGACCACCCATAATATCGTTGAAGGCTGTGAACTCTACGGCACCACCCTTACGCGTATCTTTTACCATGACTGTAGCTGTACGCTGGTAAATAGGGGGCGTACAGTGTAGGTAGAACAGGGCCAAGAATAGACAGACGGTGATAGAGAGCAGGAACCAATACCAATTCGAGAATATCATTCTCAAAATATCGTATGCAGTTATCTGATAACTCTTGGCTATCTTCTCCTGCTGCTGTTCGGTTATGTTTGTGTTTTCGTTCATAATCGTTGTTCTCTTTATCTAAATTAGTGGCCTCAAATTAACGAATGATAGTAAGTAAGAGTGTAGCAAGTGAGATCGCGGTGCTCGTGATAGATATCCAGAACGAACGATTCTGGTTGATCTCAGAGGTTGCTGCCCTATATTTGTTGGGGCTGACAATCACAATATCGTTCTGTTCGAGATAGTAGCAAGGCGAGTTGAAGACCTCGGGTGAGCGCAAATCGAGTTTTGTTACGATACGCTGACCATCCTTCTCTCTAATGACGGCAACATCCTCACGACTACCATAAATAGTCATATCTTTAGCCATTGCTAAGGCATCGAAGATAGTTACCTTGTCCTTGTCGATTGTATAGTGGCCCGGTGAGGTGACCTCGCCGACTACCGATATAGCCAAATCATGGAATCGCACATTAACCTTGGGGTCGGCAATGTATCCACCATCGATAATTTTCTGAGCAATGGTTCTACTGAGCTCGTCGCGTGTCAATCCTGCACACTTGACTTTGCCGATAACAGGTAAATCCAAGTATCCGTCGCTATCTACTGTCAATATCTGAATGGTGTTTGAATTTGTTGATCCACGCTCTGTACCATTTACACTGCTGTAACCTGTCGAGGTGTTAAAGGGGAGAGCCAACTCGGGGTCTTTGCTGTTTACTACAACAGTAAGCTGGTCGAGAGGCTTGATACGAATCATAATCTCCTCGGGGATCTCGATAACAGAGCCACTCTCGACTCCTTGCAGATAGAGAACTCGCTCCTGGGCATTGCAGCTGGCTAAGAGAATAGCTATGCCTGCCAATAACAATTTGTAATACTTCATGTTATAATTTTTTTAGTTTTCCAATTCGGTTCATAGCCCACTCTGCGAGTGGCGAGAAGGCATAATCAAGTGCAAATATACAAAAATATTATTAAAACAGAACACTTCTACGCATTATTTTTTTATCTTAATTATGGCTTATAAATGTGCAGAGGGCTAATAGAATAAAATTAGCCCTCATTTTATATGTTTATATTGTTGTGCTATATGGTTGATTCGGGGGTTGCCCCGCTGTTAATTCTTATCTAACCACTCCAAGAAGTCGGAGGTACGGCTACGGCTAACCATCACATCCTGCTCGGCACGTGGGTTTAGTTGTAGTTTAAGTCGTG
Organism: Alistipes sp.; assembly: GCA_045588005.1. Classification (GTDB taxonomy): domain Bacteria; phylum Bacteroidota; class Bacteroidia; order Bacteroidales; family Rikenellaceae; genus Alistipes. The sequence continues at coordinate 4,576 of JAZNDK010000039.1, forward strand.
TGCCTAAGTGTTTTGAGATATTTTCTATAGAGTTTATCGACACTATGCAACTGCGAGATATGCGGAAGAAAAGCTTTGGGTCGAGCATCTCTTGTACCATATCGAGTGAATAGTCGAGAAGACGGCGGGTGTTGTTACGGCATACTGCATATGTGCTCTTATCCTCCGAGTAGCAGTAGGCTATCTCATCAACGGGGATAATTACTATCTTCTCGCCGGCCTTAACGATAAAACGTTTCTTGTACTCTTTATCATTGTGTGTTCCTGCGCGCGAGACGATGTCGAGCAGAGCTTCGAGGTTTGGCTCGTGGTGTGCCTCGATGCGCTCCATGCAGCGACTCCAAGCGCGTTGCAACTCCTCTTCTACGATTGGCTTTAAGAGGTAGTCCAAACTGTTTATTTTGAAGGCGTTTATCGCGTAGTTGTCGTATGCTGTGGTGATTATTATATGCGACGTGATATTTACCTTCTCGAAGATTTCGAAGCATATACCGTCGGATAGCTCCACATCCATAAATATAACATCCGCTCCATCGGGGTTCTCTTCGAGCCATTTGATGGTCGATTTAACAGATGTCAGCGTCATCACGATTCTGCTATCAGGGCAGCACTTGTCGATCAACTTTTTAAGGGTTATCTGTGCCGGTATCTCATCTTCGACAATAAGGACTTTTATCATACTATCGGAAGTTTTACAATAAATTCAGTTTCGCTCTTGGTTATGGCTATATCTCTACGGGTGATGTCGAGGTATTGCCTTCGTATGTTGGATAGCCCGAGGTGTGTCGATGGTTGTCCGTGCGTTCGTGGTTGTAGGTTGTTTCTTACAACTACACTGTTACCATCAGTCGTAATTGCTATCTTCAGTGGATTCTCTGCCGCCACAATGTTGTGTTTCGTGGCGTTCTCAACAAGTAGTTGCAACGAGCATGGGACAACAAATCTGTTGTAACACCCCTCCTCGATCTCTATTTCAATCACCATGCCTTCAACGAATCGTTCTTTGAGCAGGTCGATATACATCATCGTAAAGTCGAGCTCCTCACTCAATTTTACCAACTGTTTGTTGTCGTTGCTGAGCATGTATCGATATATGTTGGCCAATTTTCGTATGTAGGCACTTGCACGCTCTGTTTGGTGCTCCTGTACCAGATAGTCGAGAATGCCAAGCGAGTTGAATAGGAAATGTGGGTTTATCTGCTGTTTCAGTCGCTCGTATTGATACTCGGTGCGATGCTTCTCCTCGCGTTCGAGTCTCAGTTCGCGCTTCGATGTCATCGAAAGGTAAAAAAGCAGGCATGCCATCTCTACGATTATATCTATGAGCATGGCTGCCGATAGAATCATGACAAAGCTGTTTGACTCGATTTTCTCTTGGTCGAAGTAGGGTATGTCGAAATAGATGAGCAGGGCTGCAACTGACGAAATTATTAGTGTTGCAGCAACAAGTACTGTGGTAATTCCGAGGTTGTTTTTAACTCTTTTAGCTATCGCTTTTGCACGTATCGTAATAACAATATTACCCATTACGATTGTGAGTATTGCCCATGAGTTTCTCGTAAGCTCGATTATGCTTTCAAGTAGCTGACTCTCTGTGAATAATCCCGAGCGGAACATCGCCACATAGAGCATTCTTATCACGAGGATAAGCAGGGCAATTATGACTATATTTCCTGATGCAAATCGCCACGTTGGATTGCTGTTGCGAAAGCGAGTCGATTTACGTGTTATGTAGTCGGTCGAAAAGCCTAAAAAAGACGTAATTAAAAATGTCGATATAGCAGGTGCGAGTATGCTGTTGCCGGTTAATAGTTCGAGAGGCCCCCAGAGCCACGAGCCGATTAGAAAACCTATCATCGTTGCGCTCAGCGTGAGAACAGCCACCATCTCCACGCGGGTTTCGTTGCGGAGCGATACCACTATGACCATCGTGATTGTCAGTAGCGTCAGGGGAATATCGTCGTAGTAGTCGAGCAATCTGCTGACTAAGGCTACCGCGAAGTGTAGCAGTGCGAAGATTAGAACTATCGCTATGTTGCCAAGTGGCAGGCTCTTCATTTTTTTTCGGTTAGGTCGATATTTATGCAAATGTACAAAATAATTCCCAAATAACAATGCTTTGGTCTGATATAGTGCTAATGTCGCTTTATTGATATATCATTTATTTTAGCTTATTTATTTGTGCGATAGGTATATACAACATATGTAATTCTTGTGTATTATAACTATATATTCATTTATCGTATATTTATATCTTCTATCCTTGTTCTCTTTTTCGACTTTTAGAGTATCTTATTTTCCATTCAGTCGCAAAAACTTGCAATTCGTCGCTATTATTTACCCTTTGGGTATAATAGATTTGTTTCTTTCCTTTTTTTTAGTAAAATTTGTAGTGTTAAGACTGTGTATTTATTAAAATTTTTTAGTAATACCGTCGCGAATTTTGAAAATTAAAAATTTTTAATAATATGGAAAAACGTAATCTTTCATTTTGGCAGATGTGGAATCTGAGCTTCGGATTCTTCGGCGTGCAGATTGCATACGCACTTCAAAGTGCAAACATCAGCCGTATCTTTGCAACTCTCGGTGCTGATCCCCACACCCTGAGTTTCTTCTGGGTTTTGCCCCCGTTGATGGGTATGATTGTGCAGCCTATCGTAGGTTCTTTGAGTGACAAGACATGGTGTCGTTTGGGTCGCCGTAAGCCCTATCTCTACGTTGGTGCTATTGTGGCTATTATCGTTATGGCACTTCTGCCTAATGCGGGTAGCTTTAATCTCACGGTTAAGGCCGCCCTGGCCTTCGGCGCTGTGATGCTCATGTTGCTCGACACCTCAATCAATATGGCCATGCAGCCCTTCAAGATGATGGTTGGCGATATGGTAAACGAGGAGCAGAAGACCAAGGCATACTCTATCCAGAGTCTTCTTTGCAATGCAGGTTCGCTCGTTGGTTATCTCTTCCCCTACATCTTCACATGGATCGGTATAAGCAATGTTGCCCCTGAGGGAGTCGTTCCTCCGTCGGTGACATGGTCGTTCTATATCGGAGCCCTTATCCTTATCCTCTGCGTGCTCTATACGGGTGCTAAGGTCAAGGAGATGAATCCCGAGGAGTATGCTGCATTCCACGGCATCAAGGAGGAGGAAGAGAAGGAGAGCACAAATCTCATTCACCTCTTGTTGCACGCTCCTAAGGCCTTCTGGCAGATTGGCCTTGTGCAGTTCTTCTGCTGGTTTGCGTTCCTCTACATGTGGACATACACGACGGGAGGTATCGCCGAGAATGTTTGGGGTACGATCGATGTAGCCTCGGCCGAGTATCAGGCGGCGGGCGACTGGACAGGCGTTCTGTTTGCTGTTCAGGCTGTGGGCTCAATTCTTTGGGCTATGGTGCTGCCTATGTTCCGCAATGTTAAGGTTGCTTACTCGTCGAGCCTTGTTTTGGGAGCTGTGGGTTTCATCTCGACTTTCTACATCCACGATCAGTACCTGCTATTCGTGTCGTTCCTGCTTATTGGTTGCGCATGGGCGGCGATGTTGGCTCTTCCGTTCGCCATGCTTACCAACTCGTTGTCGGGTAAGTCGCTCGGCTCGTATATGGGACTCTTTAACTGCACCATCTGCCTGCCACAGATTGTAGCTTCGTTGGTTGGCGGTATGTTGCTCGTTGCCTTTGGTGGCGATGTGGTTAATGGCGTGCAGACGGGTCAGGTTATCATGCTTGTAATTGCGGGTATCTCATTGCTTCTTGCTGCTGTTGCAGTCTTTGGTATCTCTACCAAGAAATCACATGAGTAGTGGGGTAAACAACTTAGAAAATCGAAGAATCGATACATATTTTATTAACTTTATTATTAACTAACACTAAAAACACTATGAGAAAATTCTTAACTATGTGTTTGGGTCTTGCCATCCTCGCGATGGTGGTTCCCGCCCAAGTGTTTGCCCAGAGCAAATACGAGGTTAAAGGTGTGGTAGTTGATACTACCGGAACGCCGGTTATCGGAGCCTCTGTTGTAGAGCAGGGTACGACAAACGGTGTCACCACCGATCTTAACGGACAGTATGTGTTGCAGGTAAGCAGCGCAGAGTCTGTTGTTGTAATCAGCTTCATCGGCTACAAGACGCAGGAGCTCGTTGCAACATCGAGTGTCCTCCAGAATGTTGTTCTCGAGGAGGACTCTGAGATGATTGACGACGTTGTTGTCATCGGTTACGGTGTTGTCAAGAAGAACGACTTGACAGGTTCTATCTCTACCGTAAAGGCCGACCAGACCAACAAGGGTCTTGCAACATCTCCCACGGATCTTCTTCGTGGTAAGTCTGCCGGTGTGGTAATTACCACAGGTGACGGTGCTCCCGGTTCGGCAGCAACTATCCGTATCCGTGGTGGTTCGTCACTCAACGCATCGAACGACCCCTTGATCGTTATCGACGGTCTTCCCGTATCTAACTCGGGTATCTCGGGTACAGCTAACCCCCTTGCATCGATCAACCCTTCGGATATTGAGTCGTTTACAGTGTTGAAGGATGCATCGGCAACGGCTATCTACGGTTCGCGTGCTTCGAACGGTGTCATCATCATCACCACTAAGAAGGGTTCTAAGTACGATTCGGGTGCTCCCCACTTGGCTGTTGATTTCACAGCTTCGTTGAGCCAGAACTCTAAGTTTGTTGATGTTATGACAGGCGACCAGATGCGTCAGACTTTGGAGTGGTACTATGGCACTCAGGATACCGATGCTTACCGCTCGGCTACAAAGTACAAGGATGCTAACGGCAACTACATCAACACCGATTGGCAGCGTGAGATCTATCAGCTTGCTCAGTCTTACGAGGGTAACGTATCTCTTACAGGTAATATCAAGATGGGTGAGAAGAACAACCTTCCCTATCGTGTATCTTACGGTTACTTGAACCAGGATGGTACGTTGAAGACATCTAACATGTCGCGTCACACCTTGTCTTTGAACCTCAACCCCGTGTTGTTGGACAACCACCTCACAATCAACCTCAACGGTAAGGGTATGATTATGGATACACGCTTTGCTAACACCGGTGCTGTATCGCAGGCTGTTCAGTTCGACCCCACAAAGCCCGTTTACGACTCTTCTGAGGAGGGTATCAACGGCTACTACACATGGCGTGCTATCGACGGTAGCCACAACACAATGGCTAACCAGAACCCCGTAGCAATGTTGAACGACAAGTACGATGTATCGAACGCTAAGCGTTTCGTGGGTAATGCCCAGATCGACTATAAGATTCACGGCTTGGAGGATCTTCGCCTTAACCTTAACCTTGGTATGGACTACACCAATTCGAAGGGTACTGTCGATGTAGCTCCTTATGTTGAGCAGTCATTGCACGCTACTGCTGAGGCTGGTTCGGGTTACCACACCAACTACTCGCAGAAGCGCATGGATAAGACTTTGGAGTTCTATGCTGCTTATGCTAAGACTTGGGGTGACCACTCATTCGACATCATGGCAGGTTACTCATGGCAGCACTACTACAACGAGTCGTTCAACGAGCAGTACCGTATATGGGATGTTATGAACGACACAGCTATCTCGCCTGAGGCTTCTAACTACTACTTGTCTGAGCCTAAGACTTCGATGTCGGAGTACTTCCTCGTATCGTTCTTCGGTCGTGTAAACTACTCTTACGCTAACCGCTACTCTATCACAGCTACTTTGCGTAACGATGGTACATCACGTTTTGCCAACAACAAGTGGGGTCTCTTCCCCTCTGTAGCTCTTGCTTGGAACATCAAGAACGAGTCATTCTTGGAGGATAACGACAATATCTCTGCTTTGAAGCTCCGTTTGAGCTACGGTCAGACCGGTCAGCAGGATGTTGGTGGTGTATATGATGCACTTCCTACCTATTATAATAATACGCTCGGTTCGTACTATCCTTTCGGTGGCTACGGCGAGGGTAACCTCATCTATCCTATCAAGCCTAACGGTTACAACGCTGACTTGAAGTGGGAGACTACTACTACTTACAACGCTGGTCTTGACCTCGGTTTCATTGATAACCGCATCACTTTCAGCGCAGACTTCTACTACCGTGCTACTAAGGACCTCTTGAACTTTACTCCCGTTCCCGCAGGTGCTAACCTTACCAACTACCTCAACGCAAACATTGGTGACTTGGAGAACATCGGTGTTGAGGCTGAGATCAACGCTGTAGCTATCCAGACTAAGGATTGGTACTGGAATATCGGCTTGAATGCAGCATGGAACAAGAATAAGATTACACGTCTTACATCAGACGACGAGGCTGAGGGCTACTACGGTGTTGATACCGGTGGATACTCGTGTGGTGTAGGTGGTACATGTCAGGTTCACCAGACAGGCCAGCCCACTAACTCGTTCTACGTATATCAGCAGATCTACGACGAGAATGGTCTTCCTATCGAGGGTCTCTACGTTGATCGCAACGATGATGGCGTTGTAAACGAGAAGGATAAGTATGTATATAAGAAGGCTGCTCCCGATGTAACTATCGGTTTCAACACTCAGCTTTCATGGAAGGCTCTTACACTTGCTGTATCGGCTCACGCTAATATCGGCAACTACGTTTACGATAACATTTCGTCAAACGGCGAGCTCTTGACCGATCTTTGGACCAACAACTTCACAAACAACCGTGTTGTCACTGCTCCTGTTACCAACTTCCGTAACTCGGGTCAGTATCTTTCGGACTACTATGTACGCAACGCTTCGTTCCTCAAGCTCGATAACATCACTTTGAGCTATCGTTTCAACTTGGGTGAGGCTGCCGATCGCGATCTTACACTCGACCTATTCGGTACAGTACAGAATGTAGCTACATTGACAGGTTACAAGGGTATCGATCCTGAGATTTACTCTGGTATCGACAACAACATGTACCCCCGTCCTCGTACCTACATCCTTGGTTTGAAGTTCAATTTCTAATCGTCTAAAATCGCATAAGTATTATGAAAACAATAAAAGTCTTAATGTTCTCTTTTGCCGCAGTGATTTCGCTCGGCTTGAGCTCGTGCGTTAATGATTTGGACGTGACTCCAATTGATCCTAACGTACAGCTTCCCGAAGATGTGTTGTGCGATGAGGCTGCTTTTGAGGCTCTTCTTGCTAAGTGCTATCAGGGTCTTGCCTGCTCATCATCGGATGGTGCCAATGGTGGCCCCGACATCAATGGTGTGGATGGTGGTTTCGGCCAGTATCTTCGTGCCTACTTCAACTTGCAGTGTTTGACCACTGACGAGGCTACTTGCTGCTGGAATGATACCGGTCTGCCCGATATGCACAACATGAATTGGCAGGCATCTAACCAGTTTGTTGTTGCTATGTACTACCGTATCTTCTATCAGATCGGTCTTTGCAACGAGCTTATCCGTCAGGTCAATACCAATGTAGCGGGTGTAGAGTTCCAGAATAAGGAGTCTCTTATCGCCGAGGCTCGCGCTCTTCGCGCCCTCTCTTACTACCACGCTATCGATATGTTCGGTAATGTTCCTTTCTCTACCGAGAACGACTCAGTAGGTTCGGAGGGTCCCGAGCAGATTAGCCGTGCCGACCTCTTCGCATGGGTTGAGCAGGAGTGTAAGGATCTTATCGAGGGCAACGCTCTTGCAGCCGAGGGTCAGAACGTATATGGCCGTTGCGATAAGGGTTTTGTTAAGATGATTCTTGCTAAGTTGTATCTCAACGCTGAGGTATGGGCTGGTCAGGATCGTTACGAGGAGTGCGCAAACTTGTGTAACGACATCATCGCTCACTATCCTTTGCACGCTAACTTCGCTGATTTGTTCGCAGCTGATAACCACCTCTTCACAGCAAACTCTACTTATGGAGCTGCTAACGAGATTATCTTCGCTGTTCCTCACGATGGTATCAATACTACATCTTATGGTGGTACAAACTTCCTTATCTTCGCCGGCACAGGTGGTGATATGGATGCTGCTGGTCAGGGTATCTCTTCTGGTTGGGGCGGTTTGACGGTTACCAAGCAGGTTTCGGAGCGTTTCGAGGAGGGCGACACTCGTGCTATGTTCTTCACAAACTACGGTACAACTATCACCGACATTTTCAACTTCACTTCTGGTGGTTACAAGTCTATGAAGTTCCGCAACGTAAACCACGACGGTACTACTGCTCAGGCTAACGGTTTCGTTGATACTGACTTCCCCTTGTTCCGTTCGGCTGATGCATACCTTATGTTGGCTGAGTGCGCACAGCGTGGTGGTGCTTCAACAACTGCTGGTCTCGACGCTTTGAACAAGGTTCGTGAGCGTGCAGGTGTTGCTAAGCTTTCGTCATACGACTTGCAGGATGTTCTTGACGAGCGTTCACGCGAGTTGATGTGGGAGGGCTGCCGTCGTCAGGACTTGGTTCGCTACGACATGTTCACTACCGATGCTTACCTTTGGGAGTACAAGGGCTCGGTATATGAGGGTCAGGCAGTTGCTGCTCACCGTAACCTCTTCCCGTTGCCTCCTGCCGATGTAAACGCCAGCGGTAAGCTTACTCAGAACGATGGTTATTAATAGTTTGTCGTTTAACGAATAAAACTAACTGAAAAGATGAAAAAGTTATTATATAGCATAATGGCTCTTGCAACGGTTGTAGCTACATCGTGTACGCAGGAGCATATCGAGGCTCAGTTCATCCCCGGTGATGTTGTGGCTCCCGTGTTGGGCACAATCGAGGGTGTGACACTTGCCGAGGATGGTGAGAATCTCACTGTCGAGTACACTAAGGCTGACTTTGGTGTAGCCACCGCTTCTTCTGAGGCTCTCTACATCGACCTCGCTGAGACGATGGAGAACAAGACTAAGGTTAATGCAACATTTGAGAATGGTGTTATTACCTTCGCACAGAAGGACCTTAATACCGCAATGTTGAACATCAACGCTGATACGGGTGTTGCCTCTACGGTATATTTCCGTATTGACGCTAACCTTAACACCGATAAGGGTGCTGCTGTAAGCGGTACTGAGACCTACTCTAACGTTGTTGCTGCCGACTTCACGGCTTACAACGCCGAGGTATTGCCTACCGAGAAGTATGAGCATGTTTGGGTTATCGGTAACTACTGCGGTTGGGATCACTCTAAGACTCAGTTCTTGTTCGACTACAACGCTACGGGCACAACTTACTCTGGCGTGATCGACTTTGCTGATGCTGAGGGTACATCGTTGGCTAACACAGGTTTCAAGCTCACAGGTATCGCCGGATGGCAGGATGACTGCAACTGGGGTGAGGAGGTTAAGGCTGAGGCTGCCGATGAGCCCGCTTCAGTACAGCTTATCACCGGTGGAGGTTCACAGGATATCATGCGTTTTGCAATGCGTTTCTACGGCTTCGAGTTCGATAAGACATCGTTGGTACTCAAGAAGGTATGGGGTGCTAACCAGATTGGTATCATCGGCTTGAATGGCGATTGGGAGAACGATATCGTTATGCAGTACAATCCTAAGTGGACTCGTTTCTATGCCGATATCGAGGCTGCTGCCGATACCGAGATGAAGTTCCGTGCTGATGCAGCTTGGGATCTCAACTGGGGTGTTGATTGCGCTCAGGGTGGCGATAACATTCCTGTTAAGGCAGGTAAGTATCGTGTATATTTCAACCCTGCAACCGGCTTTATCGAGTTCAATGCTAAGAATTTCGGTACTACCGAGGATACAGCTGCCGATGCTCCCGAGGAGCCTGAGCAGCCCGAGGGTCCTGCCGTAGTTAAGAAGACAGGCCAGTGGGGTCTTATCGGTGTAGCTGGCGACTGGGAGAACGATATCTACATGTACGCTGGTGACGGTGGTAAGTTCTATAGCCCCATCGTATCGTTCGAGGGCGAGTTTAAGCTTCGCTTCAACAACGGTTGGGATGTAAACCGTGGTGGTGTTTTGGCTGCTGTGGGTGAGGCGTTCGACGCTGCTGCCGGTGGTGATAACATCAAGGTTGAGGCTGGTACTTATGCCGTTGTTTACGACTCTGTTGCCGAGAAGATTACCGTAGAGAACGCAGCCGAGGGCTGGGGTCTTATTGGTGACGCTTTGGCTAATGCATGGGATGCCGATACTTACAAGGCATTCGAGGGCGAGGCAGGCGTATATACCGCTATCGCTTATGTTGGCGAGGGTGGCTTCAAGTTCCGCGCAAACGCTGCTTGGGATGAGAACTACGGTGGTACGTTCGCAGCCTTCGGCGAGCCCTTCGAGGCTAAGGCCGGTGGCGATAACATCTCGCTTGGTGCTGAGGCAGGTAAGTGGGTTGTTGTAACTCTCGATACTAACGCATCGACTATTACCGTGAACAAGCTCTTCGCTGGTCGTTGGGGTGTTGTTGGTCAGGTAAGTGGCTCGAACTGGGATAACGACGTTCTTATGTGGAACGACGGCTCGGTATGGAAGTCAGTACCTTTTGTAGCTGATGGCGAGTTCAAGATTCGTAAGGATGCTGATTGGGCTGAGAACTTCGGTGGTACATTCGCCGCTTTGGATACTGCATTTGCAGCTGAGGCAGGTGGTGGTAACATCAACCTCAATGGCGCAGCTTCTTGCGTAACATTGGTTTATGATCCCGCAGCTGCTACAATCACAGTTTCGGAGTTCAAATAACCTATAAGGTTTAACCGTTGGTCGGTGGGCTTTGATCGGCCCACCGACTTCTAATAGCCTCACATAGAGGCTGCGAAAATTAAGATGAGACGCATCCTATTACTCCTTATACCTATATTTATCCTCGCGTACGGGTGTGGTGGCGACGATATGCCTGAGCAGCACAAGCCCACGCCTCCCGAGCAGCAACCCGATGATGATGGCGATAAAGAGGGTGGTGATGAGAATGGGGGAAGCGACGATGAGCATAGCGAGATTCGGGAGTTCTTCGTGGGTACGACCATGTCGTTCGCCTCTTTCTTGGAGGATTTCGGCTTGGAGTACCGCGAGAATGGCGTAGTTACTGACCCCTACAAGTCGGTCAAGGCGCATGGCGCAAATGTGGTGCGCTTGCAGCTCGATAGAGAGCCCTTTGCCGAGATTGACGGTGTGACAATCGATTGGCAGCAGTGGGATAGGGTCGTGGCCGATGCTAAGCGTGCTAAGGCCGAGGGTTTGGATATTATCCTCACGCTCAAACCCGACTACGATAAGTATAGCGACACTTCGGCATCGCATAACCATCTGCCCGCAGATTGGCAAGGGTTGTCGGAGGTGGAGCTCGGTGGCGAGCTCTATGCATGGGTATATGAGTCGTTGCAAGGACTCTTCGACGAGGGCATAGTACCTAAGGTTGTGGCTGTTGGCAACGAGGTAAATCTCGGTTTTCTGCTCGATGGCGGCAACGATGCAGCCCGCACAGCGCGACTGCTTAACTATGGACACAGAGCGGTGCTCGACTTTGAGCGCGATTGTGAGGTAGAGCTCTTCTCGGCGGTGCATATTGCCAATCCTGCGAAGATTGGCTACATTGGCGACTTTGCCGAGAATGGTGCAGTGAACTACGATATTATCGCCGTGTCGTGGTATCCGGGTACAAATATCGGGCACTCGATGGGCTCGTTTACCACCTTCGAGGCTATGGGCGACTATCTGCGTAAGGAGTATGGCAAGCCACTTATGATTTTGGAGACGGCGCATAGCTTCACTACGGGAACGGTCGATGGTGTGTGGATGGGCGATTGGTGCGATAACTCGTACAACTATCCCGATTGGAACGACGCGACGAATGCCGCGAACTATACCCCGCAGCGTCAGCGTGCATGGCTCAGAGCCTTGGCCGAAGATGTACGCGCGGGTGGCGGCGTAGGAGTTGTCACGTGGGGCACAGAGTCGCTACCCGATAAGTTGGAGGGTAAGGAGCAGGGCCACGGCCTCGGCATATACACCTATCCGGCGAAGTGGGGCTACGGCTCAACATGGGAGAATAACTCCTATTGGGACTTCACCCGCGAGAATAACCTTCACGAGGGTATTGATTGGATGAGGGACGTGACACAGAAATAGGGATAACTAATAACACATAATACTATGAAACTCAAAACTCTTTCATTGTTACTCTTGGTAGCGACCTTGTGTGGTTGCGCCGAGAAGCAGGCTGCCAAGTTCGAACTTGGCAACAACATGGCCGTTGTGCCTATGACTATTGGTGGTGGCACTACGTCACACTACCTCACCGACTACTATCCTCAGTGGGTAGGTGCAGATAATGTAACTACCGACGATGCGCGTTTGCAGCTTGGCAATATGTCGCAGGATTGGTCGGAGTTTACCATTACGGCTGCTGATGAGCCTATGGTTACGACCATCGATGTATGGCATGGCGAGAGCCCTCTCTCGATAGTTGTTTTGGGTGGTAAGCGCGATACCGAGGGCAGCTACATGTCGTCGGTAGGCATGGAGCGTCGCCGTGTGAAGATTGTTGCCGAGAAGTCTGTTAAGGAGGCTGTGGCAATGTGGCAGAATCGCAAGGTCGAGGGTGTCGAGGTCGAGGATAACACCATCTATGTATCTATCCCCGAGGAGGCTATCGGCTTCGAGCGTTCGCAGTTGAGGGTTTTTGCAGCGTCGGAGGATGGCCGTTTCAACGATGTATTGCTCCCGTTGGAGTATGGCGTTGTTGTGACCAATGCCGAGGATATCGAGCGTAAGGACCACCAGTCGCAGATTCTCTACTCGTTGATGATCGACCGCTTTAACAATGGTACTACCGAGAACGATTGGAAGATTAACTCTTGGGAGGTCCTCGATAAGGTAGATTATCAGGGTGGCGATATCTTGGGTATCGAGCAGAAGATTAAGGATGGCTTCTTCGAGGAGTTGGGCGTTACAACCATCTGGATTTCGCCTATCACGCAGAATCCCTACGATGCATGGGGACAGAACGTAAATCCCGACACGAAGTTCTCGGGCTATCACGGCTATTGGCCCATTTACAGCACGGTTGTCGATAAGCGTTTCGGCACGGAGGAGGAGCTTCGCTCGATGCTTGCTACGGCGCACGACAACGAGCTGAACGTCATCTTGGACTATGTGGCTAATCACCTGCATATCAACTCTCCCGTGTTGCAGGCACATCCCGATTGGACTACCGACCTGATTTTGCCTGACGGTCGCGAGAATATCGCCTTGTGGGATGAGCAGCGTCTTACAACATGGTTCGACAAGCATATCCCGACGCTCGACTTGGAGCGCAAGGAGGTGTGCGAGCCTATGACCGACTCGGCACTTCATTGGTTGCGTAACTTCGACTTCGATGGCTTCCGCCACGATGCATGTAAACACATTCCGCTCGACTATTGGCGTATGCTCACTCATAAGATGAAGTCGTCGATGCCCGAGCGTAACCTCTGGCAGATTGGCGAGACCTACGGTTCGGTGGAGCTTATAGGCTCGTATGTTAAGACAGGTATGATCGACTCGCAGTTCGACTTCAACCTCTACCACACTTCGCGCGACGTCATTGTCGATACCAACCGCTCGATGCGCGACATCGTACGCACGGTCGAGGAGTCGGAGGCTGCCTACGGCTCACACCACACCATGGGTAACATTACCGGCAACCACGATAAGCCTCGCTTCATTTCGTTGGCGGGTGGCGATATGTCGTTGTGGTGTCCCGACGATAAGGCCGAGGGTTGGCATCGCGAGGTTAAGGTTGGCGATATGGATAAGGGTCATGCAGGCTTGCAGCTGTTGAAGGCTATCATCACAACCGTACCCGGTGTACCGTGTATCTATCAGGGTGATGAGTATGGCGTGCCGGGTGCTAACGACCCCGACAACCGCGATATGATGCGTTTCGAGGCCGATAACGAGTATCAGGCTAAGGAGTTTGCAGCGACACAGGCTCTGCTCAAGGAGCGTCGTTCGTCTATGCCTTTGATGTATGGTGACTACCGCACGTTGTACTCTGACGATGCATCGTGGGTATTCCTTCGTCACTATATGGGCGAGTGGAGCTTGGTGGCTATGAATGTTCGTGGCGAGGTGGTAAATGTCGATGTTAAGCTTCCCTCGTTGGCTAAGTGTGGAGACCTTGGTATTGCGGTTGCAACATCGGGTGCAGCGGTAGAGTGCAAGGGCGATGGCGTGATTGGTCTTACTATTCCCGCTTATGGATATGTGGTTGTAAACAAATAACTTAACAAAATATTAAGATGAAGAGATTTTTTTGTTTTATCGCTCTTGCAGCGATGTTGGTAGGTTGCTGCTGCAACTGTAACGAGAAGGTTGCCGAGAAGGCTTTCGATAAGTACAACTCGGTTGTATATGAGCTCAACATCCGTCAGGCTACTGCCGAGGGTACATTTGCTGCTGCCGAGAAGTATCTCCCCGAGATTAAGGCTATGGGCGTAGATATCGTATGGCTTATGCCTATCAGTCCTATTGGCGTCGATGGCCGTAAGGGTACGCTTGGCTCATACTATTCGATTGTCGATTACAAGGCTATCAACCCCGAGTTCGGTACGTTGGAGGATTTCAAGAGCTTCCTCAATACGGCTCATGACCTCGGTTTGAAGGTCGTTATCGATTGGGTTGCCAACCACACATCGCGCGATGCTAAGTGGTGGAAAGAGGGTAAGAAGGATTGGTATAAGATCGACCCTGCGACCGACCTTCCTATCGTTGAGTACGACTGGACAGATATCGCATCGCTCAACTACGAGAACGAAGATATGCGTGCTGCGATGAAGGATGCGTTGTGCTACTGGATCGAGCTCGGCTTGGATGGTTACCGTTGCGATGTTGCCTATAAGGTCCCCGCTGACTTCTGGGCTGATGCATGGGCTGCTGTAAAGCAGATCAACCCCGATGTATATCTCTTGGCCGAGGGCGAGGAGTCGTGGTTGCACGAGTGCGGTTTCGACACAACCTATGCTTGGGAGTTCCACCACATGATGAACGCCATGGCTAAGGGCGGCAGCGAGACTAAGAATGTTGCCGGTGACGGTACTATCAAGACCGACGCTAAGAGCGTAGCCGACCTTAAAGAGTATATCGCACGCGACGCTGTGAAGTATCCTCAGCCCGCTATGCGTCTTATGTTTACCTCGAACCACGACGAGAATTCGTGGGCAGGTACCGAGATGGAGCGTATGGGTGATGCTCACAAGGCATTTGCTGCTTTGACCTATGTTTTGCCTCAGGGTCAGCCTCTTATCTACACGGGACAGGAGATTGGTCTTGGTCGTCGTTTGCAGTTCTTCGAGAAGGATCCCATTGTCGAGCTTGTTGATCTAAACTACGGTAAGGAGTACCGCGACCTCTACAAGCGTCTTATCGCCTTCCGTCACAACAACGCAGCTCTGGCTGCCGGCAGCGATGTAGCTCCTATTGTCTATGTTGAGGGTGTTGCCGACAATGTCTTGGCCTTCACTCGCGAGAAGGAGGGTAACAAGGTCCTCTGTATCTTCAACTTCTCGGCTGAGCCCGCGACTGTTGCTCTTGGCGAGGAGCTTGCCGGCGAGTACCAGTGCGTTTGTGGCGATAGCGTAGTTATTACCGATTGCGAGCCTTTGGAGCTTGGCGCATGGGAGTATATACTCCTTTCGAAGTAGTTAAATGTAGATTTCTACATTTCAATAGAGGCTCTTTGCTCTGCGCCCTGAATAAGTGGGGCGCAGAGCAAGAAAAGTCTCGCTTGTGGCTGGGCGATGCGATAAGCCATAAATTGAAGAGTTATACTAGTTAGGTCGTACTGATGATTAAAAATCCGGAGTGGAGCTACTCGGCAGTGCTCTACGAGATGAATGTTAGACAACTCACTGCCGATGGTACGCTTAGGGCTGCCGCAGAGCGTCTTCCCTTTCTGCGTTCGATAGGTATCGATGCTATATGGCTTATGCCGATATATCCTATCGGAGTGGAGGGGCGTAAGGGCTCGCTTGGCTCATATTACTCGATTAGGGATTATACCGACGTAAATCCCGAGTTTGGCACGAAGGAGGATTTTGCAGCCTTTGTGCGCACGGCTCACTCGTTGGGTATGCGGGTGCTCTTGGATTGGGTTGCCAACCACACCGCTCGCGATGCTCGCTGGATTGGGGAGCGCCCCGAAGATTGGTACGAGCGTGACGAGCATGGTGTAGCTCTTGTTCCGTGGGATTGGAGCGATACGGCGAAGCTCAACTACGCCAACCACGATGTGTGGCGCGGCCAGATTGAGGCCATGCGCTATTGGGTCGAGGAGTTTGGTATCGACGGTTATCGCTGCGATATGGCAATGCTTGTTCCGATAGAGTTTTGGCAGGAGGTTTCAGCTGCGTTGCACACTATTCGGTCGGATATCTTCATGCTCGCCGAGGCCGAGGAGGATAACCTCTTCGACAGGGCCTTCAATATGAGCTATCAGTGGAACATCCACCATATAATGTGTGACATAGCCAAGGGAGGCCGTCGAGTGTGGGATATGCGTAACGCTATTCATGGCGAGCGAGCACGTTATCCGCGTGAGGCTATGCGCCTTAGCTTTACCTCGAACCACGACGAGAACTCGTGGAGTGGCTCGGAGCAGACCCGCTTTGGTCGCGCATTGGAGGTGATGACTGCTATGACCTTCCTTATGCCCTCGACCATGCCGCTTATATACACGGGGCAGGAAGTGGGCTACGACCACTCGTTCGAGTTTTTCGATAGAGACCCCATCCCTACGGAGGCCTACAAGGAGTCGCATACCACAGAGCTCTATCGCCGACTATGTGCTCTGAAACACTCCGAGTCTGCACTTATGGCTGGGGAGCGTGGTGGCGAGATGATAGAGATTGAGAACAATGCCAAGGATTGCATTATGACCTTTGTGCGCGAGGTGCGTGGCAGCCGTGTTGTGGCTATTGTGAACCTCTCGCCCTATACGATACATGCCGATTTCCACACGGGCATATATGCCGGAAACTACCGCAATGCCATTACCGGAGAGCGTGTAGCTCTCAGAGAACATGTCGAGCGAGATATTATGCCGTGGGATTATCAGATTTTAGTGAAGTAACAAATGTTCGATTTTATATGAGAAGAGTAGTAACTATGGTATTGGCAGTCTTGGCTGTCACCGTTGCAGCGAGTGCTGCACGCCCCACGGGTGTTAAGATTCATCATGTAGAGCCCCTTTCGTGGTGGGTAGGCATGACTACCCCTTTGCAGTTGATGATAAATGGCGATAATATTACCGACTGCGAGGTCACCATCGAGCCTCAGGGAGCTGGTGTTGAGGTCGCAGCAGTGCATAAGGCCGAGAGTCCGAACTATCTCTTTGTAGATGTTTCGGTTGCCGATGATGCTACGGCTGGCGAGTATAATATCTGCCTCAGAAATGGTCGTCGTACGGTGCGTTATCCCTATACTATCGCCACTCGAGCGGAGGGCTCGCGTGAGCGTGAGAGCTTCACAACGGCCGATTTTGTCTATCTTATCATGCCCGACCGCTTCGCTAATGGCGATACGTCGAATGACTCTACGGATGACACTGCCGAGAAGTGCAACAGAGAGAATCCGGGCCGTCGTCATGGTGGCGATATTCAGGGTATCATCTCTCACTTGGATTATATCGCCGACCTTGGTGCTACGGCCATATGGTGTACTCCGCTTCTGTTGGATGACGAGAATGGGGCGTCGTACCATGGCTATTCGTGCAGCGACTACTACCGTATCGACCCTCGCTATGGCTCTAACGAGCTCTTCAAGAGCTATGTTGAGGAGTGTCATGCAAGAGATTTGAAGGTGATTATGGATATTGTCCCCAACCATAGCTCAACATCGCATTGGTGGTATGCCGACCAGCCCTTCGCCGATTGGACTCACAAGTGGGATAGCTATACGCAGTCAAACTGGACCTTCTCTACGAATATGGACTTCAACGCCTCGAAGGCTGACCTATATCAGATGGAGAGTGGTTGGTTTGATCGCTCGATGGCCGATATGAACCTCGATAACCCCTATCTGCTCAACTACTTCAAGCAGTGGGCCGTATGGTGGATCGAGTATTCGGGCTTGGATGGCTTCCGTGTCGATACCTACCCCTACAACGAGAAGGGTCCGATGAGCGAGTGGTGTAAGGCTGTTATGGCGGAGTATCCCAACTTCAATATCGTTGGCGAGGTGTGGACATCGTCTATTCCTCAGCTTGCATATTGGCAGGGTGGTAACGCCAATAAGGATGGTTTCAACTCGCATCTGAAGTCGATCATGGACTTCCCGTTGCATGACGCTATTCGTGCCGCTATGACCGAAGGTGGCAAGAAGGGTGGCTGGGGTCTTGGTATGACCCGTGTCTATGATGTGGTGTCGCACGACTTTGTATATCACGACCTGAGCAATATGATGATTATGGCCGGCAACCACGATACCGACCGTGTGGGCGATGTTGTCGAGGGCGATGTTCGTCGCATGAAGATTGTCGCTGCGCTGCTTTGCACTATGCGAGGTATGCCCCAGATGTTGTATGGCGACGAGTTTATGTTCCGCTCGACGGATCGCTCGAAGGGTCATCCTACGCTGCGTGTCGATTTCCCCGGTGGTTGGGAGGGCGATGCTCTCAATCTCTTCGATGAGGCTCAGCGCGTAGGCGAGCAGAAGGAGATTTTCGATTATACGCGTCATCTGATGAATTGGCGTAAGTCTAAGGATGTTATCCATTCGGGCCGCACGCTCCACTTTATCGATAGGGACAACACCTACGCCTTCTTCCGCTACAACGACAAGGATGTGGTCTTTGTCTATGTGAACAATAGCGACGAGGAGCGTGTGGTGCCTTGGTCGCGCTATGCCGAGATTAACGAGGGCCTTGATGAGGGTCGCGATGTTGTTACGGGCGAGAACGTTAATATGAGCAACTGCCGTGTAGCACCCGCCACGACGCTTATTGTCGAGTTTAAGAGATAGACTTTTAAGCTTAAAACCGCAAGAGAGACTCTTTTGTGATGTGACCCCAAAAGTTTAGAAAAAACTTTTGGGGTCACTTCGTGTGCCCCCTCCTCATATTTCACTATAAGCGTTGATTTGCACAAAGTTGCATATAATTGGTCAAATATGCAAAAAATTGCATATGTGGGCGCATAAAGTTTTGGAGAGTCATTAAAATTGGTTATATTTGTACATTCTATACTACGCTTTTTTTGTGAGATAGTCCAGCGCGTAACTTACGTAGAGAGTGGGAGGGGTGGATATAGTTAAGCAATTAGATAAAATATTATTATAACACTATGAAACACAATTTATTAAACGTAAAGTCTTTGGTGTGGTGTTTTGTTGCTATGGTAGCATCGGCCACACTTTCGGTGTCGTGTGTAGAGCCCTACGATGATACCGATATTAAGCATGAGTTGGAGCAAATCAAGGGTGATATAGCTTCGCTTCGTGAGAGTATTGCCTCGGAATTGGAGTCGCTTCGCGAGCTTATCGATGGCCTTATCACAGTAAAGTCTGTCGAGAAGAGGGGTGACGGAACAACCGTTGTTATTCTCTCGAATGACGAGCAGATTACCATCTATCCTAAGGGCGAGGCTATCCCCGAGAACCTTATCACGGTTGTTGAGGGTGAGGATGGCGTGCTCTATTGGGCTATGTACGATGCTCGTGGCAATGCCCACATTATCGAGGTCGATGGCAATGGTGTTCCTGTGTTGAGCGTAGCTCCCGAGATACGGGTAAACGAGGAGCAGAATGCTATCGAGATTTCGTTCGATGGCGGTGTGTCGTGGATAGCAACAGGCTACGGCGACTCGAAGGCCGATGCTCTGATTGCCGGTATCGAGGTTGTATATTCTGAGTGGCAGGTCGATAGCGAGGGCGAGCCTTTGGCTCTCTACTGCTTGCTTCAGCTTACCGATGGCACCGAGGTTAAGGTTGGCATGAATAGCCGTATCATTCTCGATGCCGACTATATCTACGCTGCGGCGGGCTCTAAGGGCGAGCTTACGGCTACGGCCGAGGGAGCTGTCGATTTCGTTGCTACCGCTCCTCAGGGTTGGAGCTGCGAGGTGGAGCTTAACGATCTAAACGATACTCTCAAACTCTCTATCGGTGCTCCGTCGAGCGACGCTATCACTTCGGGCTCGGCTGTGGGCGAGGGTGTTGTTAAGCTATATGTTGTCTTCGATAACGGCCTATCGGCTATTGCGAGCATCGCGGTATCTACAATGCCTATCTTCGTTACATACAATGCCGACACTATCACAATCACTACGGGCGGCGGTGTAGAGTCTCTGCTTTGTGGTCTTGTTCCGACAACCTCGTTTACCACTGCGGCTGCTGCCGAGGAGGCTAATAAGGTGCTTGCAGGTGGCGAGTCGAGCATGGTTTACAGCGTAGAGTTTGGCGACAAGACAAGTGTTGATGTGAGTGCTAAGGATATTAACTCCAATATCGAGTATGGTGTTGATTACACCTTCTGGTACGTTGTTGTTACGGGCGACGAGGAGCAGAGGGTTGCTGCCGATGAGGTATCAACGTCGAGCTACGCTTCGGGTAGCTTTATCGACTTTAAGCTCACATCGGCGTCGCTCTTCGATGTCGAGATCGAGTTCACGGTAAAGGGTTCGGCGGGTTTCATTGTTGGATGTAGCGCGAAGGCCGACTTCTCGCCAAATGCATGTTTGAAGTGTGTTGGTAGCAGCGACTATCCCGTTCATCAGGATATGGAGTTCAAGGGCTCTATTTTGGAACTCTTGGGTGCTGAGGAGGATAGCCTCAATGTAGCCACTGATTATGTCTTCTGGTCTGTTGAGTGTGGCGGCAAGAGTGAGGTGTCGCTTAGCGATTTCAGCTCGTGGAGGTTCTCTACCAAGGCCTTCGAGCGTGGCGGAGATTTGGAGCTTGAGGTTGTCTCGGAGGTTGTGGAGCGCACTAAGTTCAGTGTTAAGCTCACAAGCAAGGGACATATCTATCACTACTACGCAGTACTCACCGCCGAGGAGGCTGCCTCATATGCTACCGACGAGGCTCTTGTCGAGATGCTTCTCAGCAATGGCGTGGCCACGAAGAGTAGCGAGGAGATCACTATCGAGCAGTTTAACACCGAAGCCGGCCAGACATTCAAGGTTGTCGCCGTGGCTGTCGATGCCGATGGTAAACTTGGTAAGCTCTTCGCCAAGGAGTACACCACCAAGCTCGTAGAGTTCAACAACCTTGCGTTGGAGATAGCTGTCGAGGGTAGTGCTAAGTTGAACAGCACGACGATTAAGGCTACGTCGGAGGGTGCTACGGGCTTCGCCTATATGTCTCTTTCGACTCGTGGAGCGGAGTGGAAGCGTATATTCCGCGAGGATTTGGCTGTTGCCGAGGAGTTTATGGTGCTTTATAGCAGTAGTTCGTATGTTCATCGTGTAGGTGCAGATGGCGTTATCAAGCTCAATGGTTTGGACCTCCCTGAGAGTGTCGTTGTTGTTGCGGCTGAGGATGCTAATGGCGTTTTGTCGCATGCTAAGATGGTTAAGGTTAGCCCCGAGGAGAGCTACGGCAATATTGTTGCGCGCGACGCTGAGCAGTGGGCTGCTGTCAAGCCCAAGATTACGCTCGGAGCAACAAACGAGGCCGAGATGCTTGACTTTGTGTGGTATGTAACACCTGCCGAGGGTACTGTGGTCTATACCTTTGCCGATACGCAGTCGGGCTTCGAGAGTCTCGGTATCGACTCTGCTGATAAGCTTGTTAAGCGTATTGTCAGCAACTGCGATATCGATGATACCGATATCGAGACACGCAAGTACGGTCATCGCTTTGCTTACCACGACGGCACTTACTTCCACATGTGGACCGATTGGACTTCGGATTGTGACGACGATCACGATAATTACCCCGACTTCGAGGAGTATAGAACCTACTACGAGGAGAATCTTGTAGGTGGCTACAATTTCAGCTTCGGTGGCAAGAATGCAATCTTTATCTATACAACATGGGTAGATACGGATGGTAACTTCCACGAGCCTATGGTCTTCGACCCTGCAACAGGCAAGGAGGTAGAACTCGTTTATTAACAGTTATTTAGATAAACACACAAAAAGATATGAATATGAAGAAGTTTACATTTGAGATTAAGAGTTGGATTTGCCGTGCAGCGTTACTCACTGTTGTAACACTTGGCGTGGCCGCTTGTGCCGATCCTTACGACGACACGGAGTTGCGTAACGAAATCGAGCAGATAAAGGGCGATATTGCCGAACTTAAAGCTTCGCTTGAGAGTGAGATTGAGTCGCTCAAAGAGCTTTTGGCGGGTAAGATTACCGTAGTTTCAGTGGAGCGTAGAACGGATGGTAGCACGGTTGTTACCCTATCAGACGAGAGCTCGTTTACGATCTATCCTAAGGGTGCTGAGGTTCCTTCGGACCTTGTTACCGTAGTGCGTGGTGAGGATGGAGTGCTCTATTGGGCGATGTATAATTCGAAGGGCGAGGCCGAGCTTATCATGGTTGATGGCGAGGCTGTTCCGGTTACCACCGATAGCCCCGAGATCAGGGTGAACGACGACCGCAGCATCGAGATCTCGTTCGATGGTGGCGAGTCGTGGATTGTTACCGGCTACGAGGAGTCGGCTGCCGACTCGCTTATTGCCGATGTCGAGGTGGTCTATTCGGAGTGGCAGGTCGATGGCGATGGTAATCCCTTGGCTCTCTACTGTCTGCTTACGCTTACCGATGGCACGGAGATTAAGGTCGGCATGAATAGCCTTTTGGTCTTGGACTACGACTCTATCTATGTTGCAGCGGGCTCTAAGGGCGAGCTTAAAGCTATGGCCGAGGATGCTGCCGACTATATGATTACCCTTCCTAAGGGTTGGAGCTGCGATGTTGAGCACGACACCAAAGCGGGCAGCTTTACGATGTTGTTTGGCGCACCCACAAGCGATAAGATTAAGAGCGGCGAGGGTGTCGGCGAGGGCGTTGCCAAGCTTATTGTCGTATTCAACAATGGCAAGTCGGCTATTGCAAGCATCTCGGTATCAACTACTCCTGTCTATGTTAGCTACATCATGGATGAGATTACTGTTACGGTAGGTGGCGGTATCTCGTCGTTGGTGTGCGGTCTTGACGAGGCTACATCGTTCACTGCGGCTGCGGCTGCGGCAAATGCCAATAAATACCTTGCAGATAACACCTCGAAGGCAGCCTATGGCATAACCTTCGATAAGAAGACCAGCGTGACAATTAAGGCGACCGACCTACGTTCGGATTTGAGTCTCGATAAGGAGTACGTTTTCTGGTATGCTATTCCTCAGACCAAGGATGGTGTGACAAGCGTTGCATCCGATGCTATCGCAGTGGAGGATTACAAATATTTAGTCCCCACCTTTAAGGTTAAGGAGGTGTCGTTGTTCGATGCCGAGATAGAGTTTGAGGTTAAGGGCTCGAATGGCTACCTTGTAGGCTATGCACCCCGTGCTACATTCTCGGCTAACAACTGTTTGAATATGTATCGCGACAACAAGGAGTCTGGCATCACGCTCAAGCAGGATGTGACTTATAGCGGCTCGTTCCTCGAGTTCTTCGGTAGCGCCAATAGTGCTTTGGAGAGCGGTACAGCCTATACCGCGTGGTACTTGGAGTGCGGTGGTTTGGATGATGTTACGGTTAATAATCTTCGTACTTGGAACTTCACTACTGCGGACTTCACTACGGGTGGCGATTTGAAGGTGACGACCTCTGAGGAGGAGATAGGTTATGTAGATATCGCCGTTAAGCTCAATACCGAGGGTCATATCTATCTCTACTACACCTTCCTCGAGTCGTACGAGGTGAGCGGTTATCCTACCGATGATGATAAGTTGGAGCTCTTGCGTAGCGAGGGCACAGCAGTTCGCACTACCGATGCTGTCAAGGCTCAGTATAGCGATGGCGAGATTGGCTCGAAGATCACTCTTCTTGCCGTAGCTGTCGATAAGGATGGTAAGTTTGGCGAGATACTCGCTAAGGAGTACACCACAAAGAAGATTGAGTATAACAACGCTCTTACGCTTGCGGTTGCCAATCCCGAGGCTCCCACTATTGTCGATACACGTGTGCCTGTAACATGCGAGGGTGCCGAGTCATACCTCTACATCTGTACGCCTGTTTCGGGAGATGATTGGAAGAAGCTCTATGGCGGCACAGCCAAGAAGGCCGGCGAGTATATGATTGTTCATCCCAACGGTAAGGGTGTATATTCTACGGCCGAAGATATGAACGCTTTGGTTGATGGCAAGATTGTGGTTAAGGGTCTTACCGAGGTAGATCACGTTATGGTTGTTATCGCTCAGGATGCCGATGGTAAGTTCTCGGCAGCTCAGGCTATCTACTTCAAACCTACGATGGATCTTGGTAATATCGTACGTCGCGACGATGCAAATTGGAGCGTAGGTAAGCCCGCAGTGATTCTCCGTGACACGTTTGACCATGTATTCTTCAATATTTCGTGGTATGTAGCTCCTGTCGAGGGCTATGTAGCCTACACCATGGCGGGTAACCCTGGCTATTTGAAGGAGACTAAGGGTGTAGAGACTGTTGAGCAGCTTATGTCGTACATCATCACAGATTGTAGCATAGAGAGTGATATTAACACCGACCACGGTAAGAAGTGCGAGTACTCGGCCGAGGGTTATTGGCTATCATGGGAGAATGCCGATGGTTCACTCCACGAGGAGCACGACCTGCCGGGTGTATATAACTCGTTCTTCTATGGCGACAAGGGAATCACCATGATCTACACTATCTGGGTAGATGCCGATGGTAACTTCCACGAGCCTATGGTATTCGATCCTACCGAGAATATTGAGGTTGCGGATTGGACTTGGGAGTAGTATGCGCTTTGTGTAGAGTAATACAGATATGAAAATTTTTAATAAAAACATAATGAGCTATGCAGCAGCAATCTCACTATTGCTGCTGCCCCTCGGCTCGTGTACCGAGCCCTATGACGACTCGGAGTTGTGGGGCGAGGTAGAGCAGATTAAGAGTG
Source organism: Alistipes sp. (assembly GCA_045588005.1). Lineage (GTDB taxonomy): Bacteria > Bacteroidota > Bacteroidia > Bacteroidales > Rikenellaceae > Alistipes. The sequence goes on from JAZNDK010000039.1 coordinate 29,494, forward strand.
ACCTTGCCGAGCTTAAAGCCTTGCTCGAAGAGGAGATAGAGTCGCTCAAAGAGCTTTTGGCAGGCAAGATTAACGTAGTAAATGTCGAGCGTAGAACGGATGGCAGCACCGTTGTTACCCTATCAGACGAGAGCTCGTTTACGATCTATCCTAAGGGTGCCGAGGTCCCTTCGGACCTTGTTACCGTGGTGCAGGGTGGCGATGGCGAGTTGTATTGGGCTACCTACAACGAGGTGGGCGAGGCCGAGCTTATCATGGTTGATGGCAAGGCTGTTCCGGTTACTGCCGAGAGCCCCGAGATCAGGGTGAACGACGACCGCAGCATTGAGATTTCGTTCGACGGTGGCGAGTCGTGGATTGTTACCGGTTACGAGGAGTCGGCCGCCGACTCGCTTATTGCCGATGTCGAGGTAGTCTATTCGGAGTGGCAGGTCGATAGCGATGGTAACCCCGTAGCTCTCTACTGCCTGCTTACGCTTGCCGATGGTACGGAGATTAAGGTGGGCATGAACAGCCTCCTTATCATGGACTACGACTCGATATATGTGTCGGCAGGCTCGAAGAGCGAGCTTGTGATTTGCGCCGAGGATGTAGCCGACTATATGCTCACTCTGCCTAAGGGCTGGGAGTGTAACGTCGAGCGTAACGCGAATGCGGGAAGCTTCACCTTGGAGTTCAGCGCGCCCACAATCGATATGATTAAGAGTGGCGAGGGCGTTGGCGAGGGTGTCGCTAAGTTTGTTGCAATCTTCAACAACGGCCTCTCGGCTATCGCCAGCATCGCAGTATCTACGACTCCCGTCTATGTCGATTTTGTTATGGACAACATCGTTGTTACTGTTGGTGGTGGTATCAAGTCGTTGGTCTGCGGTCTTGAAGAGGTTGCTTCGTTCTCGGCAGATGGCGCAGCGGCAAATGCCAATAAGTACCTTGCTGATAACACCTCGAAGGCAGCCTATGGCGTAACCTTCGATAAGAAGACCAGCGTGACAATTAAGGCGACCGACCTACGTTCGGATTTGAGTCTCGATAAGGAGTACATCTTCTGGTATGCAATCCCCGATGCAAAGAACAGTGTGACGGCAGAATCTATCGTTACGGAGAGTTATAGCTGCAACGTGCCTCTGTTCAGTGTCACTAAGGCGAACTTCTTTGACGCTGAGATTAAGTTCGATGTCAAGGGCTCGAATGGATATCTTTTGGGCTATGAGCCCAAGGCTTCGTTCAATGTGAACGATGTTATCGAGGGCTATCTCGAGAGTAAGGCTGATGGCGTAACTCTTATGGAGGAGACTTCGTACAGTGGCTCGTTTGTATCGCTCTTTGGCTCTGCTACATCCTCTTTGGAGCATGGCACCGAGTACGTCGCTTGGTACTTGGAGTGTGGTGGTTTGGAGAGTGTTACGGTCGATAATGTTGTAACATGGGAGTTTGCAACCAAGAGCTTTGCTAAGGGTGGCGATTTGGAGGTTACACTATCGGATGAGGAGGTAGGTTATAACGATATTAGCGTTAAACTTAATACCTCAGGCCATCTCTATATGTACTACGCCTTCCTCGAGTCGAACGAGGTAAGCGGCTATCCTACCGACGAGCTCAAATTGGATTATCTTGTTAGCGATGGCGAAGCAATACTCTCGTCGTCGGCTGTCACAGCTAAACTTAGTGGTGCAGCTACCGGCTCGAAATATACGCTTATTGCCGTGGCTGTCGATAAGGATGGTAAGTATGGAAAGGTACTTACGCGCGAGTTTACGACCATGAAAGTCGAGTATAATGCGTTGAGTCCGAAGCTCTCGCTCGATGGTTCGCCCTATGTTACGCGCGTAGCTGTTAAGGTCGATTGCGAAGGCGCAGCAAGCTATAAGTATGCCTTTGCTGAGAGCAGCAGCTCGTTGTGGAAGAGAGTTCTTGGCGGTACGGTAGCTAAGGCCGGCGAGTATATCATTACTCATCCCTACTCGTCGAATGTACGCTCTACTGCCGATGCTAAGTATGCTTTGGAGGATGGCTGTATCGTGCTCGGCGAGCTCACTAAGGATGTAGAGCATATCTTGGTCCTTGTGGCTATTGATGGCGACGGTGTCGCTTCGCGCCCCACCTCTATTAGCTTCACTCCGACAATCGACCTTGGTGATGTTGTAGGTAGAACAACGCAGGAGTGGGCTGATAGCAAGCCTGCGATTAGCGTAGAGCTTATCGGCGATCGAGGTAATATGTACAGCTTCTCGTGGTGTGTAGCACCTGTTGAGGGTTATACGGCTTACAGTATCTCTATCGAGCCCTCGAAGATTCATCAGCTCTACAACGAGAATGGAGATATTATCCCCATTGAGACCGTTACCGATCTTATCGCTTATATCGTTACCTATGGTAACTGCTGCGAGTACTCGGCCGACGGTTATACTCACTCGTGGAAGGAGTATGTAGATGAGGATAACGATGGTCGTATTGACGACGAGATGAAGGAGTTTACCGAGCCCTGCTCGGGCGTCTATTGCGAGTATAGATATGGCGTACGTGACTCGTCGGCAATCTACACCACATGGAAGGATGCCGAAGGCAACTATTACGAGCCTCTGGTTATCGATGCAACATCACACGAGGAGATCACCGATATAGGAATCTAATAATAGACTCGAAAACGGGTTAAGGCTGCCAAGCAATAGCGTTTGGCAGCCTTTTATCGTACCATAATTGCATTTATAAGATGGAATCCTGCTCGGGTGTTGAGCCTCGACATAATCTCGTCGCGGCGGTAGAAGAGCTCTTGGCGTAGCACGGCCGATGCGACCCTGACATGGAGGATGTGTCGCTCTAAGCGTATCTCCAAGGTGTTGTCGGCGGCATAGGGGCCCACCACCTCACGCCAATAGTCGGGGATGTGACCCTCGGCAAGCTTCATGGCGACGTATGGTTGCTTGAAGAAGTCGGCGAGAACCTCGCCAACGGTTACGGTCTTGCTTCGTTTCATCGCTCTATACCTCCCTCGTTTACATGGAACAGACGATACTCGGCATGTGCCTCATCAAGGGTGCGTTGTAGGCGATGTTTGTTGCAGTCGGTGATAAATATCTGCCCGAATATCTCTCCACCCACAAGGCGTAGTAGCTCGGCTACGCGCTGCATATCGAGCTTGTCGAAGAGGTCGTCAAGCAGGAGTATGGGTCGCTCCGCGGCACTCTCGGCAAGAAGCCTGTATTCGGCAAGTTTGAGGGCTATGAGGAATGACTTTTGCTGTCCCTGCGAGCCAAATTTGCGAAGAGGAAAGCCCACTATCGAGAATAGTACATCGTCGCGATGTATGCCCGATGTTGTAAACTCGTTGGCGAAATCTTTGCGTCGCGAGGCGAGTAGCAGCTCCGCTAAGGGTGCTGTCTGCAACTCGGAGCGATACTCCATGTCGATACTCTCCCTCTTGTTTGCAAGTAGAGCGTAGTAGTGCTCGACAAGTGGTCGCATGCGTGCAATAACCTCGGTACGGGTGTTAAATATCGTCTCGGCCGCGAGAGCCATTATCTGATCGTAGATAAGCAACATCTCCTCCGAGGGGTTCATCTTCAGCAGCTTGTTACGCTCGGCAAGAGCCGTGTTGTAGCGCATAAGTGCCGCGAGGTAGCCTCGGTCTAAGATCGATAGTAGGCGGTTGAAGTACCTGCGACGCTCCTCGGCGGCGTCGCTGATGAGCGATGTGTCGGCAGGCGAGACAACAACAATAGGTATGCACCCAACGTGGTCCGATAGCTTCTCGTACTCCTTGCCGTTGCGTTTGAGGGTCTTGCCGCTGCGTCGAGCATAGGAGCATACCACCTGTTCGGTACGGCTGTCGTCGCGGCGGAAGTTGCCATCGAGCATGAAGAACTCCTCGCCGTGTCGCACACACTGAGAGTCGGTCGTAGAGTGCATCGAGCGGGCTGACGACAGGTAGTGTATAGCGTCGAGAATGTTGGTCTTGCCCGCTCCGTTGTCTCCAACAAAGCAGTTGATACCCTCGCTGAGCTCCACACGCTCCTCGGGGATGTTCTTGAAGTTTATTATCGATAAGTTATCGAGTCTCATATCCCTTGCTTAACGAAGCAAAAGTACCACTTTTTGCGCTTTGTTGCAAGCTATTTTATTAAATAGCGTTTTTTTTCGTCGTAAAGCTATGAAATTAGAACTATTTGTTTTAATTTTGCAGGTTGAATTGCATATATGTATGCAGCGCAAAACGGTTTGAAACGATAAATAATTAACACATAACTAACTATGGCAAACAAAGTACAAACACCCGAAAACGACATTATGGTAGAGACCAAAGGTAAGTTGGAGCTCTTCTTCGACAAGTATGGTAACAAGCTCCTTTGGGCGTTGGCAATCATCACAGTAGTTGCTGTTGCCGCTCTGCTTATCTACAACATTTCGCACAATCGCACACTCAAAAACGAGGCTGTTGCCGACACCGCTCTTGCAGCAGTAATCGGTACTGATGGCACGGCTGAGGAGTATGTAGCTATCATCGAGCAGTATGGCAAGACTAAGGCTGCCAACACGGCTGCTTACTTGGCAGGTGCTGCTTATCTCGAGGCCGGCGATATGGAGAATGCAAAGCTCTACTTGGAGAAGTATGCTAAGAGCGAGGGTGCTGTTGGTGAGATTATCAACGCTTTGGTGTTGATGCTCCGTGGCGACTTGGCTGTTGAGCAGAACGACTTGCAGAGTGCCGAGGCTCTCTATCGTGAGGCTATGACTTGCAGCAATGACCCCGTAACTTATACCGAGAATGCACAGAAGCTCGCTTTGGTATATACAGCTATGGGCGATGAGGCTAAGGCTGAGCAGTGCTACAAGGATATCGTAGCTAAGTATCCCGAGCAGGCTCGCGCATACTCTAAGTTCATCACTAAGTAGTAGAGGCTATCGTAGTGAGCGACGAGAGGGTACATATCGAGGTGACCGATATAGAGAACTCGGCATCGAACATGAAGTTCGGTGTGATTGTGGTACGCGAATTCGAGGAGTATATCGAGAACAACCTCGTTGCCGTCGTCGGCGAGTTGTCCGATAGAGGATGTGCTCCACAAAATATCGAGGTACGTACCGTGCCTAAGCTCCACGATGTGGTTATTGCAACGCAGTTTTTTGCGCAATATACCGATGTCGATGGTGTGATTATCGTTGCACCCGAGAATAGGGTTATGGGCATACTCTCGTTGATGAATGGTATCATCCAGATAGAGTTGCAGTGGAATATGGTTGTTGTCATTGGCGGGGTTGAGGCTGCTACGGAGATAGTCGAGATGGTAGCCATGCAGAACGATATGGAGCTTAATGCCCCTGAGGAGCTTGGACAACGTTCAATATCTTAGTCCTACGCCGCGACCTATTGGTGCGTTATAGCAACTCTTAATAGTTTGGAGCTGATTAAAGGATAACTTTGGTCAGCTCCACTTTTTTTTTGCTGCGCCGAGCAAAAAATGGAGCGTAAGAGTCGTATGTATAGCTTTTTTTAGTATCTTTGCATATATGGATTTGCGTTATAAATACGATAATATTGAGCTTTCGTACTCCGTTGAGGGTGAGGGCGATACGGTGATACTGTTGCATGGCTGGGGCTGCGATCTTTCGATATGGCGTCAGGTTGTGCCTTTGCTTGCTAAGCGGTATCGCGTTGTCTCGGTCGATTTTGCAGGCTTTGGCCGTAGCGACGAGCCACTCTCGGTGTGGGGCGTTGAGGAATATACACGCTCTATCGAGGCCCTTGTCTCGGAGCTCGGTATAACGCGTCCCGCGCTTGTCGGCCACTCGTTCGGAGGCCGAGTGGCGATTCTTTACAGCTCGCGTAACGATGTCAGCCGAGTGGTGCTTACCGATGCTGCGGGAGTGAAGCCGCGACGAAGGTTGTCGTACTACTACAAGGTGTATAGCTTCAAACTCATGAAGCGACTCCTGCCACTGCTTATTGGAGAGCGCAAGGCGCAGATGCTAGTCGAGCAGCGTAGGCGTAAGTCGGGCTCTTCGGACTATAATCAGGCCTCGCCTATGATGCGTGCTATACTGTCGAAGTGCGTAAATGAGGATTTGTGTGGGGTTATGCCTCGCGTTACGGCTCCCGTATTGCTCTTTTGGGGCGATAAGGATACGGCAACGCCTCTTGCCGATGCCCGTGTTATGCAGCGACGTATGCCCAATGCCGAGTTGGTCGTTGCCGAGGGGGCAGGTCACTACGCTATGTTAGAGCAGGCGGAACTGTGGCAGACTACGCTCAGAAGGTTTCTTAATTTAGATTAGTTGCGATTATGGAGCTATACCTCTCATATGTTTTGGGTTTTGCATGGCTGCTTATGCTTATGGCTACAACACGCTATGCAACGCAGATGTTCCAGCAGAATAGCTACCGAACGGAGCGTTACAACCGCTGGTTGCTCTCCACCGGAGAGTGGTACTCTCGCCCCAATATCGTAGCTTTGGTGGGTGCGATGCTCCTTGCCGTAGTTCCACATTGGAGTCTTATGCTTCTGCTCAGCCTATGGATGATTGTCATTGCCGTTGCGGAGTTCTCGATAGAGTATAAGCTAAAACTCGCCTACACGATGCGTGTTAGGCGACTCCTCGCTACGCGTTTCCTGCTTGTGGCTGTAGCAGTGACTCTTACGGTGTTCTACGCCGAGGATTATATTGCCTCGGTTGCTCTGCTTATGACGCTTGACTATTGGATTGTCGTAGCAAATGCCATAAACCGACCCTTGGAGCGTGCCATAACTCGTTGGTACTATAACGATGCTAAGCGCATCCTGCGCTCGATGCCCCATTTGAAGATTATAGGCATTACGGGTAGCTTCGGTAAGACCTCGACCAAGCACTTCCTCTATCGTATTCTTTCGGAGAGGTACAATGTGCTGATGACCCCGGGTAATTTCAATACTACGCTCGGCGTGGTACGCACTGTGCGCGAGCAGCTCAAACCCCACCACGAGGTCTTTATCGTCGAGATGGGAGCTAAGCAGCGTGGTGACATAAAGGAGATTTGCGACTTGGTAAACCCCGAGATAGGTATCATCACCTCGGTTGGCGAGATGCACCTTGAAACTTTTGGCTCGGTTGAGGGTGTCGCACGCACTAAGTTCGAACTTATGGAGGCTCTGCCCGAGGGTGGCCTTTGTGTGGTAAACATCGACTCGGAGGCTGCGGCGCGTCACCTATCATCGCTCGGCGGAGGTGCTGTGACCTATGGTGTGGAGAGTGTCGATGCCTATTATCGAGCCGAGAATATATGTTATGCCTCAGGCGAGACAATCTTCGATATGGCTACGCGTGAGGGCGTGGAGCAAGGCTATGCCACACACCTCCTTGGTCGAGGCAACATCCTCAATCTCTTGGCTGCTCTCGCTGTTGCTTCCCATCTTGGAGTCTCTCCGGCTATGCGTCAGCGTGGCGTACGCCAGATCGAGCAGGTGGAGCATCGCCTTAGCCAGCGACGTGGCGGTGGGGTGACCATTATCGACGATGCCTACAACTCCAACCCCGAGGGTGCGCGTATGGCTCTCGAGGTTCTCTCTGCGTTCGACACTTCGGGCCGACGCTATGTCGTGACCCCGGGTTTTGTCGAGATGGGAGCTAAGCAGTATGATAATAACAGAGGCTTCGGGCGCGATATAGCCGCCTCGAAGGCCGACGAAGTATATGTTGTAAACGAGGTAAACCGCGAGGCTATCACCCGCGGCTTGACCGATGGGGGCTATGCCGAGGATAGGGTGCACTGCGTAGCCTCGTTTAAGGAGGCTATGGCCGCGTTGCAGCCGCGCCTCAGGGCGGGGGATGTTGTTCTCTACGAGAACGACCTTCCCGATTCGTTTAAGTAGAGTATAAACACAGATATAATATGAAGATTAACGTAGGGGTAATTTTTGGTGGTCGCTCGGTGGAGAACGAGATTTCGGTAATCACGGCGGCACAGACCATGGCGGCGATGAACGAGGATAAGTACAACATCGTGCCTATATTTATCTCTAAGGAGGGTCGTTGGTACACGGGCGATAAGCTCCGTTCGACGGATAACTATCGCGACATGGCTTCGTTGCTAAAAGGTGTTCAGGAGGTATATCTTCGCCCCATATATGGCGATAACCGTCTCTACAAGGTGCGTACGCCGCTCTTTGGTAGCGATGTAGTCGCCACGCTCGATGTGATACTCCCCGCATTGCACGGCACTTCGGGCGAGGATGGCTCGTTCCAGGGTCTTATCGAGATGACAGGCATACCCTATGCATGCCCCAACCCCTTGGCCTCGGCAAATGGCATGGATAAGATTACGATGAAGATGATTCTCAAGGAGAGCGGCATCCCCGTTGTCGATTACGCATGGTTCTCGGATAAGGAGTGGCTCTCGGAGCGCGAGAGGGTTACTCAGCGTTGCGAGGCTATCGGCTATCCGCTTATCGTCAAGCCCGCGAACCTCGGCTCGTCGGTAGGTATCAAGGCTGTGCACAACCGCGAGGAGCTCGTCGATGCTACGGATAGTGCCATCCGCTACTCTAAGCGTGTCATCGTCGAGCGTCTTATCGAGCGATTGAAGGAGATAAACTGCTCGGTGCTCGGCGACTACTACGACTGCGAGGCCTCGGTGTGTGAGGCTCCGGTGCGCAGTGGCGAGATTCTCAGCTACGAGGATAAGTATCTCGGTGGCGGCAAGAATAAACCCTCGGAGGGCATGCACTCTACGGTACGCGAGATACCTGCCCGCCTTCCCGAAGATGTTACGGCATATATCCGCAAGACGGCATGCGATACCTTCCGTGTGTTGGCCTGCGATGGCGTGTCGCGCATCGACTTTATGATTGATGAGGCGACGGGCGATCTCTTTGTGAATGAGATAAATACCATCCCGGGCTCGTTGTCATTCTACCTGTGGGAGGCTACGGGTGTTAAGTTCGACGAGCTTATCGACCGCCTTATATCTATCGCCTTTAAGCGTAAGCGCGACTCGGAGTTTAAGACCACAAGCTACTCGGAGAATATCTTCGCCTATCAGGCTGCCCATGGCGCGAAGCTCGGTGGCGCGAAGGGCGCGAAGGGTGCTAAGGGCACGAAGAGATAACCATTAAAACCTAAGACTATGACTTCGTTATATGATAATATAATCTTTGGCCCTGTGCGTTCACGCCGTCTGGGCCTCTCGTTGGGTGTCAATCTATTGCCCATCGAGTCTAAGTTGTGTAGTTTCGACTGCATCTATTGTGAGTGCGGCTGGAATGCCGACCACCCGGGTCGTCGTCGCTTCAACTCTCGCGACGATGTGCGCGCTATGCTCGACGAGACCCTTGCTCGTATGGTTGCTGAGGGCACACCTCCCGATGTAATCACCTTTGCGGGCAATGGCGAGCCTACCATGCACCCCGACTTCGAGAGTATCATCGACGATACTATCGCCCTAAGAGATAAACACTCTCCCACGGCAAAGGTCTCGGTGCTCTCGAATGCTACGCAGATACACCGCGACGATGTGCGTCGTGCGCTGCTGCGTGTCGATAACAATATCTTAAAGCTCGACTCGGCATTTGACGACACCGTGCAACTCGTAAACAAGCCTCAGGGTAGCTATACTGTAGCTCGTACCGTCGAGCTTCTCAAAGCCTTTGAGGGTAATCTTATCGTGCAGACCATGTTCCTTCGTGGCGAGTACGAGGGTCGGCGTGTCGATAACACTACCGAGCGTGAGGTTGAGGCGTGGTTACGCCTTGTTGAGGATATTGCCCCCAAGCAGGTCATGGTCTATTCGTTAGACAGAGATACGCCATGCCAGACCTTGGAGAAGGTCGAGAAAGAGGAGCTTCGCGCTATCGCCCAGCGTGTCGAGGCTTTGGGTATTCCATGTTCTGTGGCATAAATTGAAATATTAACAAGCAAAGAGTATAAGTTATGGATTTTGAAGGTAAAGTATTGGAGATTCTCCCTCCTGTTACGGGTCAGTCGGCACGTGGTCAGTGGGAGCGACAGACGGTAGTCTTTGAGCAGGCTAATAAGCAGTATGGCAAGGAGATAGCTGTGACGTTTATGAATAAGGGTCAGGAGGTGGCTTCGCTGCGTGTTGGCGAGAGCTACACGGTGTCGTTCGATATCGAGTCGCGCAAGTATCAGGATAGGTGGTACACCGATGTTCGTGCATGGCGTGTTCAGCCCTTGCAGCCTGCGGCACAGCCCCCCGTGCAAGATATGCCTCCCTTTATGGAGGAGCCACAGCCCTCGTATGCAGCGGGGGCGGGGGTAGTTGATGATATGCCCTTCTAATTTGGTGTGAAAAGGGGTCATTCTCGGCCTCTCAATCATTGGCTCGAATGGGAAATACGTTTAGTATGTCCCATCCGAGCCAATTTCATGTCGAGACCAAGCCTAACCCCTTTTGACACCAAATTTAATTTGTTGTGATAGCGGCGCATTAGCGACGCTTCAATCAAAATGGCGAATGGGAAATACGTCAAGT
>JAZNDK010000040.1:0-106746 GCA_045588005.1 Alistipes sp.
TTGAGTGGTCGCGGCTCGCCGCGACGAGAAGATAAGAGCGAAGGGGTCGCTGAGTGGTCACGGCGAGCCGCGACCACTCAGCGGATTATTACAACAGAGTCGTGGTCTCGCGAATAATGGCCAACGACGCCTCGTCGGTGACAAAGATAGAGTTGAGGCCCTGTTGCTCCTGAGCAGGGTCGCCCGTATAGTCATCGCCCTTAGCCCAATACTCGTGGTCCTCGACATGGGTGACAGCATAACCGCCCCAGCTCCAGAAGTTGCAGCCGGCAAGCTTGCCTCCCTCGGCCGCAGCACGCTCGACCATGGCAAAGACAAAGTCGTAGTAGTGGTCGCGGCACTCGGTAGTAGCCTCCTTATGGAAGTTCATGTCGTCACGCGGCATGCCAAACTCCTCGACAACAAGCGGCTTATTAATCTTCTCGGCGAGCTCGACATGCATGGCGATATACTCCTCGGTATTCTCGCACGACTGCTGCAAATCCTCGCGCATGTGGTCGCCACGCATCCACTTCCAGTTATAGGGCCATACATGGCAGTTGATATAGGCTATCTCCTCTATGGCGTGTATGCGCTCGCAAAGCTCCATATCCCACTCGCAGCCATAGAAGCCCTCCGAGCCTGTCGATATCATGTGGTTGGGGTCGAGCGCGCGGATAAGGCGTGCGCTCTCGGCCAACCACTCGGCAAAGGCCTCCTTGTTGTCCTGCTCCTTGGAGCTAAACGCGCGCGGCTCGTTGCATATCTGCCACGAGAAGATTGCCGGGTCGTCGATATACTTGATGCCCGTATAGCGGTTTGTGCGTGTGACAATATATCGCACATGATCGAAAAAGAGCTCCTTAGCGCGCTCATTGCGCACGAACTCCCCGGCAAAGGCATTGTACGAGAACCAGCCATCGACACGCGGCACAAGCACCGGCTCGTTGTTTGCCCATGCGACATACTGCGTATAGCCACCGCTCCACTCCCAAGCGTTGTTGAAGTACAAAACGGCGGTCATATCTCGCTTGCCAAGCTCCATGAGCAGATAGTCGAGGCCGTCGAGCACATCGTCGTTATATACGCCCGGCTCGGGTTGTAGGTTGGGCTCAATCTTGCCAAGAAGGCCGTTCTCGCCCTCACCACCTACGAGAATACGTAGATTTTCAATGCCGACAGACTTCATGAAGTCGAGCTCCTTGTGTAGGCGTTCGCGGTTGCCACCCTCGCCCTCAGAGCCGAGAATTGCTCCGTACCAAAAGTTTGTGCCTACGAAGTAGTAGGGCTTGCCGTGGCGGATAAACTGCCCATTTTCAACCTTTATAATCTCACTCGCAGGAGCTGATTGATTACCCTCGCATCCCGTCACTACAAGGAGTGTTGTCGCCGATAGTAGAAGGGCAAAGAGTCCAAGAATTTTCTTCATAACCATTAATTGTTTTAGTAAATTTGTACAAACATACGCAAAATTTTTGAGATATTCGCACATCGCAACAACATAGTGCGCCGAAGCCTCGATTTTTCAAAAAAAGGAGCTCGGACAATTTGTATAATTACGGCGGATTTTATAATTTTGTAGGGTCAAATTGCGGAGGTGTGCTCCGTGAATTTGGCGGTTAATAGTAATGTGTTGATATAGAGCAATATATATCAACAGTGTTGCTATTTTTAGAGTTTAGATAAGGATTTATGAAGCGAGTAATTTTGTCGGGCGGAGGTACCGGCGGACATATATACCCTGCGGTGGCTGTTGCCGAGGCTCTGAGACGTAAATGGGGCGAGGATGTAGAGCTGCTCTTTGTGGGTGCCGAGGGCAAGATGGAGATGGAGAAGATTCCCGCCTTGGGCTACCGCATCGAGGGGCTTCCCGTGGTGGGTCTATACCGTCGTTTTACACTGAGCCACCTCGCGCTGCCCTTCAAGGTGGTAGCGAGCATTCGCCGTGCCAAGCGTATCATTCGCGACTTTGGAGCCGATGTTGTTGTGGGCTTTGGTGGTTACGCCTCAGCTCCGGTGCTCTGGGCAGCCCAGCGTATGGGTGTGCCAACGCTTATACAGGAGCAGAACTCCTACGCCGGACTGACAAACAAGATTCTGTCGAAGCGTGCGAAGCGAATATGTGTGTCGTACGACAATATGGAGCGATTCTTCCCCGCAGAGCGCATAGTGCTCACCGGAAACCCGCTGCGCGGTCGCTTTACGGCCAATGGCGGCAACCGTGAAGAGGCACTATCGCACTATGGCTTTACGAGCGATATACCCGTAGTGTTGGTTGTAGGAGGCTCGCTCGGCACACGCACCCTCAACGAGATGATGAAGGCGTGGATAGCGTCGCTTGCAGGCGAGGCTCCCGTGCAGGTTATATGGCAGACAGGCAAGTATTACGAGAGCGAGATGCAGGCATTCTTAGCCGAGCACCCCACAAAGAATATTTGGCAGGGAGCATTTATCGAGCGTATGGACTACGCCTACGCTGCGGCCGACGTGGTGCTCTCGCGAAGCGGTGCGTGCACCGTGTCGGAGCTATGCCTTGTGGCTAAGCCTGTAATATTTGTGCCTTCGCCAAATGTTGCGGAGGATCACCAAACAAAGAATGCTATGGCCTTAGTTGATAAGGGTGCTGCCGAGATTGTGCGCGACAACGAGGCTGTGGAGCGAGGCATGGCCGAGGCTGTGACATTAGCCAAAGATGCGGAGCGCAGGGCTGTACTCAGCGAGAATATCGCAAAGTTGGCTATCTCGGATGCAGCAGAGCGTGTGGTAGCAGAGATAGAAAAGGTGCTTAACGGCACTCTATAATTTGGAGAGTGATGAAACAGGAGTATAGGAGCGTATATTTTTTGGGTATCGGAGGTATCGGCATGAGTGCCATTGCCCGCTACTTCATGCACGAGGGCTACGCTGTGGCCGGCTACGACCGCACGGCAACACCCCTGACTAGAGAGTTAGAGCGAGAGGGTGCTGCGATACACTATGACGACGACCCCGCGCTCATTCCCGAGGATATGCGCGACGCTCGCACGACACTCGTCGTGCTCACCCCTGCAATACCCGCCGACCACCGCGAGTGGGCGTGGCTGCGCGAGAGAGAGTTCCGCATAGAGAAGCGTTCTCAGATGCTCGGATACCTCTCTGCAGGCAAATTAGGTATGGCTGTGGCGGGCACACATGGCAAGACCACGACATCGACACTCGCAGCATGGCTCAACCATACGGCAGCGGGTGAGGGCAGTGCCTTTCTCGGTGGCATATCGCGCAACTTCTCGTCGAACCTTGTATTAGGCAAGGGGCGTCGCTTGGTGGTCGAGGCCGACGAGTACGACCGTTCGTTCTTGCGCCTGCACCCCGACGTTGCGGTGATTACGGCCACGGATGCCGACCACCTCGACATCTACGGCACGGTGGAGGCCATGGTCGAGGCCTTCGAGCAGTTTGCCGCACAGATAAAGGAAGGCGGCGCACTCATCCTCAAACAGGGTGTGGAGCTGAAATTCGACACCTCGAAGCGAGAGCTCTACCGCTACTCGTGCGAGGCAGGAGGCGACTTCCATGCCGAGAACATACGCCTTGGCGAAGGTGGACACTACACCTACGACATAGTGCTTCCCGATGGCCGTATCGAGGGTTGCCGACTGGGCATCCTCGGCAAGGTACACATCGAGAACTCGGTAGCTGCAGTGGCAATGCTCTGGTGCGCAGCTCGCATCGAGGGTAAGGAGTTCGACAAAGAGGCTATAAAGAGAGCTTTAGCATCGTTCGATGGTGTGAAACGCCGAATGGAGGTATATATAAACACCCCTGAGCAGGTATATATCGACGACTACGCCCACCACCCCGAGGAGCTGCGTGCAACGATAGAGTCGCTACGCGGCATATTTCCCGAGCGAAGGCTGATGGCTATATTTCAGCCACACCTATACACCCGCACGCGCGACCTTGCCGAGGGCTTTGCCGAGGCTCTGTCGTTAGCCGACGAGGTGGTGCTTGTGCCCATATATCCGGCACGCGAAGAGCCTATCGAGGGTGTATCGTCGGAGATGATTGGCCACATGCTCTGCAACAAGTGGTCGCTGGTGGAGCGCGACGACCTCGCCGCAATGCTCGCCACGGCAGAGAGCGATGTTGTGGTGACATTTGGTGCAGGAAATATCGACGTGGCGTGCGGCGCAATAGCCGAGGTGCTACGTTCTAAAACCAAAGGTAGAGGATGTTAAAGAGAGGTGCTAAATATGTCGGTTATGTGCTGCTGTGGCTACTAATTATCGTAGTAGTCATCTGGGCCGACGGGGCTACACGTGAGCATCGCGCATCGACACTTATCAGCGGTATAAGTATCGAGGTGGAGCACTCCGACGACAATACACTCATCGACGGCAAAGCCATGGAGGAGTGGCTGGCAGAACAGGGCATATCGCCCGTGGGTCTGCCCATAGATAAGGCCGACATATCGCATATCGAGAGCACCGTACTCGGACATACGGCAGTAGCCGAGGCCGATGTATATGTAACCTATGATGGCGAGGTGGCTATCGAGGTGTTGCAACATGAGCCGATAGCACGTCTGCGCATTGATGGCTACGACACCTATGTTACGGCCGACGGCTGCATAATGCAGGCAACGACGGGTTACAGTGCCCCCGTAACGGTAGTTACAGGAGGTTACAAGCCTCTGTTTGGCAGCAACTTCACGGGGTATGTTGCAAATATTGTTAAAGACTCGCTGGCTAAGCTCGACGCCTACATAACGGAGCTCGAGCAGCAGAAGATACCCTACTTCGAGCAGCACCAGACAAACAATCGCGAGTTGCGCGTGATGCTCAACGAGCGTATTCGTCAGGGGATATTTATGGGCGACGAGGAGTACGAGATACTGCGTGCAGACCTCAAACGCCGTAAGAGCGAAGCCCGCAACCGCCATCGCTACCGCAAGCAGGAGATAGAGTCGGGCATCGTAGCATTGGAGCGTCGCCAGGAGGAGGCGCGACAGAGTAAGAAGGCATTGCAACGCGAGGCCGAAGAGTTCTTTGCCATGGTCGATTTCCTACGCAGAGTGAACACCGACAACTATTGGAGTGCCGAGATTGTTCAGGTGATGGCCTCAGGAGGCAATGGTCGCGCCATAGAGCTATCCTTTGTGCCACGCTCGGGTCGTTTTGTCGTCGATTTGGGCTCTACGGCCGACATAGACCGAAAGCTCGCGACACTGCTCCGCTTCTACGAAAAGGGACTCAACAACGTAGGTTGGGATAAGTTCCGCAACATAAGCCTCAGATACCACGGTCAGGTGGTATGCAAATAGCTGAGGGGCAAACTAAGGGGCAATCTCAAAGATGGGTGGACTTGAAGAAAGATGGGAGGCTCGAAGAAAGAGAGGGCAAACTAAGGGGCAAACTAAGGGGCAATCTCAAAGATGGGTGGACTTGAAGAAAGATGGGGGCTCGAAAAAAGAGAGGGCAATCTCAAAGAGGAGCGAACTTGAAGGAGGAGCGAACTTGAAGGAAGAGGGGCTAAACTCGGAGGAGAGAGTTAAGGCTGATAATGGAGATTTGGAAGAGCGAAAAAAAATAAAACATATAACAACATGAAAGGTAAGCAGATTGTAGCAATTGACGTAGGTTCGACAAACGTAGTCATCGCCGTAGGCTCGGTCGAAGAGGATGGTCGTATAGATATACGCCACATAGTGTCGGAGCCTATCGAGGGTATCAATGCCGGTCGTGTGGAGAACAACGAGACGGCGGGTCGTGCTGTGAAGGCGGCAAAGGAGCGCATCGAAGCGGAGCTCGGCATAACCATCACTGAGGCCTATGCCGGACTATCGGGCGACTTTATCCGTTGCGAGCCTGTCACAGACCATGTCTATGTGCAGGATGAGCTACGCAACGGCAGTAACCAGATTACACAGCGCGACTTAGACGACCTTGACCGTCGCATGCGCAGCGTGAAGCTCCCCGACGACCGCGAGGAGATAATAACGATGGAGCCCCTACGCTACACCATCGACGACAAGGAGGTGGAGGTCCCTGTGGGTGCTTATGGACATGTGCTTGCTGCGACATACAACTTCGTGCTCTGCGACCGTTCGATGCGCGACCGATTGCGTCAGTGCTTGCAGAGGCAGGGTATCAGCGTCAAAGAGTTCGTGCCAAACGCCCTCGCCTCGCACCTCTCGGTGGCTACAACCGAGGATATCGAGGAGGGATGCGTAGTGATTAACCTCGGAGGTGGCGTGACTGACGTTACGGTAATGATGGGTGGCAAGGTTCGATATATGGCCTCGATACCTATCGGCACAAACTCGGTAAATGGCGACATCCGCGCCTACGGCATTCCCGCAAACTACATCGAGACACTCAAACAACAGTATGGCTCGGCAGTGCAGGAGTTGGCAACCGACGACAAGATAGTCTTCCAGTCGGCACGCCGTGGCACAACCAAGAGCATACTGCGCCGCAACCTCGCATCGATAATCGAGGCCCGCATGTGCGAGTTGGCCGAGTGGGTACGCCGCGAGATTAAGAACGCAGGGTGTGGCAAGGAGTTCCGCCCCGTGATATTGCTCACCGGAGGTGGTGCAGAGATGCAACATATCGAGGAGCTATTTGCCCGCGAACTCAAAGCCGACGAGGTACGCTCGGTATATCCCGAGTATGGCTTTACGGAGACCATGAGCGAGCATATCTCGACACGCGCATACGCAACGGTGGCCTCGCTGCTTGTATATGGAGCGAACCATGGCAGTTGCAATATCGCCGTGCGTACACCTCGCGAGGAGCCACGCGAAGAACAGCCCCGCCACAGCTACTACGACGAGCCTCAAACACGCAAAAGCGATACCGCGACCAATAGCGGCAGCAAGCCTGTAACCCCCGAGCCCCCGAAGCCTATAGAGGATGACACATATGAGGATGAGGACGATGATAGCCCTATCGAGGTTGAAGACGAAACACCGCGTCGTGGCTTTATGGGTAGAGTGAAGGGCCTCTTCGACAAGATGAGCAACTCGTTCACAAATAGCGACGACGAGTTGGAGTTTTAGTAGCCCCACAGCATGACACCTTGGATGAAGATATATCATCCATTTTAGAGAATGCAAGAAGAAAGGAGAGATTTATGGATTATTTGGGTAACAACATACACTCCGACGAGCTCGTCGAGGCCTTGACCGGGAACAACCTCTCGGGATTGGAACTCGACGCCAACTCGATAATCATGGTTATCGGCATTGGAGGTGCGGGAGGTAACGCCGTGAACCACATGCAGAAGATGGGTATTACGGGTGTAAACTTTGTGGTGTGTAACACCGATAAACAGGCGTTGAACAACTGCAATGTTAAGAATAAGATACAGATGGGCCCGGGTCAGGGTGCGGGTAACAAGCCGGAGCGCGGCCGCGAGTTAGCCATAGGCAGCGAGGAGCAGCTACGCAGTCTATTGGAGACCTCGGGAGTGAAGATGCTCTTCATCGCCGCAGGTATGGGTGGCGGTACAGGTACAGGTGCTTCGCCCGTAATAGCCAAGCTTGCACACGACCTCGGCATACTCACCGTCGCGGTAGTCACCATGCCCCTACGCATGGAGGGCCCGGGGCGTTACGACAAGGCTGTGAAGGGTATAGGCGAGCTCAACCAATGGGTAGATTCACTACTCGTAATAGACAATGAGCGCGTGCGACAGATGTACGGCAAGCTCAAGCTTACGGAGGCCTTTGGCAAGGCTGACGATGTCTTAGGCATGGCCACCAAGGGTATCGCCGAGCTGATAACGGTGGAGTCGGCATTGGTACGCGTCGATTTTGCCGATGTGGAGACTGTGATGCGCGGCAGCGGCAGAGCCCACATGTCGGTAGTCAAGGCCGCGGGCAAGAACCGAGCATTGGAGGTTGCCGAGGGAGCGTTGTCATCATCGCTACTTGACGACAACCGAATTACAGGAGCCAAAGAGATACTTCTAAGCTTTGCTGTCTCGGATATCGAGCTGCTCACGCAGGATGATGTGACCAACGCCATGGAGTATATCCAAAAGAATGCAAGCTACACCGATGAGGATGGCACGATACACTCGGCAGATATTATCTGGGGAGCAAGCGAGAAGCCCTCGCTCAACGACGACGAGTTGGAGTTGGTAGTTGTGGCTACGCGCTTTGCCGATGGAACAAAACTCAAAATTAACCCCGTATATACAAAGCCCGAGGAGAGCCCATTCGACGAGGAGAAGGATGGCGAGATAAACCCGCCAATCAAGGAGCCGACACCTCCCGAGAGAGAGAAGAAGAGAATACCTGCGCCGAAGCCCCCTGTGACGATTAACCCGCTACAGCAGGATAGATACAAGCTGATTAAGCTCCAAATGGCAAGCCCTGCGTATGTACGTCGTGGCGTGACCTTCGAGAATGAGAGCGACACGCAGATACGAACTACAACATTCCAGCCTGCAACACGCGAGCAGAGCAGCGAGCAGCCTTCGAGCAGCTCGGGCTCACTCTTTGATGTATAATAGTACGACGAAATGTTAAACCTACTCTTTTCACTCAGTAGCTCAACACTTAACCACGCTACCGACATCGTAACCGAGGGTGTCGAAGAGGTGGAGCAGAGCCTTGCAGCAACGGTAAACGCAATAGCCATAAATCCCGATATCGACATTATGGCTGTTGTAGGTCTCGCGCTGCTCTCGCTGCTACTCATAACGCTATCGGCCATGGCATCAGGCTCGGAGGTAGCCTTCTTCTCGCTCACACACAACGACATCGAGGAGTTGGAGAGGCGCAATGACACCGGAGCACAGCGCGTACTCTCTCTACTTGAGAATAGCGACAGACTGCTTGCGACGATACTCGTTGTCAATAATATGGTAAATATCTGTTTGGTAATCATCACCACACAGCTTATCGACCATATATTTCTGTTTAGCGGCATCTGGGACTTTATATTCAAGACCATAGTTGTCACTTTCCTACTGCTGCTCTTTGGCGAGATTATGCCCAAGGTGCTTACACAGGCTAACCCTATGCGCATGGCGAGCTTCATCTCGCTACCTATGGGGTTGTTTGGTAAGTTAGTATATCCGCTATCGTTTATCCTTATGCGTACAAGCAGCCGTGTGAGCCGCTTTGCTATGAAGAATGCCGAGATATCTATCGAGGAGCTGGCTAATGCCGTGGACCTCGCAGAGACGGGCTCGGAGGAGGAGCAGAAGATGCTATCGGGCATTGTAAACTTTGGGCAGACCGAGGTGGTAGAGATTATGCACTCGCGAGTAGATATCACTGGTATCGAATATGAGGCGACCTACGCCGAGGTTAGGCGTGTGATTGTCGAGACGGGCTACTCGCGTATTCCCGTTTATGGCGATGACTTAGACGATGTTCGAGGCATACTCTATGTCAAAGACCTGCTACCCCACATCGCCGAGAGCGACGACTTCGAGTGGCAGAAGCTACTGCGCAAGCCCTACTTCGTGCCCGAGCATATGATGATCGACGACCTGCTCAAAGCCTTCCAGAAGCGTAAGACACATATTGCCATTGTCGTAGATGAGTACGGCGCAACACAGGGCCTTGTGTCGTTGGAGGATATATTGGAGGAGGTCGTGGGCGAGATTACCGACGAGAGCGACGACGACGAGGATAAGCTATACGAGAAGATTGGCGAGAGAGCCTATATCTTCGATGGTAAGATACATATCGGAGAGTTTGTACGTGTCATAGGCTACGAGGAGGATGCCTTTGCCGATGTTGAGGGCCACGCCGAAACCTTGGCTGGTCTGATGATGGAGCTCAAGCGCGACCTGCCACGTCGTGGCGACGAGCTAAAATCGCACGGCGTGAAGTTCTTCATAGCAACGATGGATGGCCGCCGCGTAGATAAGATTAAGGTTGAGATAGATGGTTAAGCTTGTGGTAGAGAGCGTGCCGCCTGTATATCCATGTTGCGACACGCTGCTTACGGCCGCCGACATCGCCTCGGCCTCGCGCTTTCAGAACGAAGCGCGTAGAAACGAGCATCTTGCATGGCGACGTATCGTACGCCGAGAGCTTGGCCGCGATGTAGCGATAGAGTATAACACGACGGGGGCTCCCGAGGTTAATAGCGAAGGGTGCTATATCAGCGTATCGCACTCCCGAGGTGTGGTTGCCGTAGCTTTTGGCGAAGAGCCTGTGGGTGTAGATATTGAGACCATGGAGCGGGACTTCGGCCGCGCATCGGCACGTTACCTGAGCGATGAGGAGCGTGCGCTAAGCGGCGAGCAGAGCTGGGCTGCAAGGGTCTGGACAGCGAAAGAGGCTATGTATAAGCTCTATGGCCAACGAGGTGTGGAGCTGCTCGACGACCTGCGTATCACGGCTTACAACCCCGAGACAGGCCTTCTTAACGGAGTGATTAGACGAAGACATAGGGTGAAGGTAACAACATCCATCGAGAGGGAGGAGTATATCGTTGCCGTTGCAACGATGGATAATGATGAGGGATAATAATTGAGAGTTGCTTTCGTTTGTAGATAGATGGCGAGCACAACACAAAATAATACAGTATCATTGGGTACCGACTCGCTCGGTAAGCTGCTGGCGCAATACGCCATACCGGCAATTATCGCCATGGCCTCGTCGTCGCTATACCACATCATCGACAGCATATTCATCGGACATGGCGTTGGTGGTGCAGCTATCTCGGGTATGGCCATAACCCTGCCTATTATGAACATAGCCTCGGCCTTTGGTGCTATGGTTGGTGTAGGTGCTGCCGCGCGCATCTCGATACGCCTCGGCGAAGGTAACAAGCGTGCCGCGGAGCACATCTTGGGAAATGCCGTGATGCTCAACCTAATACTCGGTGTAAGCATCATGCTTATCTTCCTCTTCTTCCTCGACCCGATACTCATCTTCTTCTCGGGAGGCGATGCCAGCGCAGAGACACTAAACTACGCCCGCGAGTTTATGGAGGTGATTATGTTCGGTAATATCATCACACACCTTTACCTCGGCCTAAACGAACAACTCAGAGCCTCGGGATACCCCCGCAAGGCGATGTATATCATGCTTACGGCCATAGTACTGTGCACGATACTCAACCCGCTCTTTATCTTTGTCTTTGAGTGGGGCATACGCGGCTCGGCATGGGCTACGGTTGTGGCGCAGAGTGTATCACTTGCGATACAGCTGCACCATTACACCTCGCCGCGCAGTTTCCTGCGATTTAAGCGTAGAGCCTTCCGCCTTAACCGCCGTATTATCGGTGCGATAATCTCAATAGGCATGGCCCCCTTCCTACTGAATGTGTGTGCCTCGTTTGTGACACGCTTTATGAACACAGCCCTGCTTAAATATGGTGGCACGGGTGAGTGGGATGTGATATCGGCAACTACGTTCGACGGCAATGTTGGCGATGTATATGTAGGTGCTTACGGCATTATGAACCGTGTGTTGCTGCTCTTTATCATGGTAGGACAGGGATTTAATCAGGGTATGCAGCCTATCGTCGGTTATAACTACGGAGCAAAGCAGTATGGTCGTGTACTTAGGGTGCTTAAATATACGATTATCTGTGCTACGTGTGTCACTACACTCGCCTTCCTTATCGGAGTACTCTTCCCTCGCGAGGTCGCAGCCCTCTTTGTCGATACAAACAATGGCATGGCAGATCAGGCCATGGTCGATGTAGTAGCGCAGGGCTTGGGCGTTGCTATGCTTGTCTTCCCCTTTGTCGGCTTCCAGATAGTTGCCGGTAGCTTCTTCCAATATATCGGTCGTGCGCCACTCGCAATGTTCCTATCTACCACACGCCAGCTACTCTTCCTGCTGCCTCTGCTCTTGGTACTTCCTCCCAAGTTTGGAGCTATGGGTGCATGGATGGCTATGCCTCTTGCCGACGCTGCTGCAATTATTGTTGCCGGAGTGCTCCTTATGCTGCAGATACGCAAGCTCCGACGCATGGAGCACGACCTACATTTCAGCAAGTAGGGCGAGGTATCAATGGCCGGTTAATCGATGGATATATGGCTTGATTGAAGCGTCGCTTATGCGCCGCTATCACGACAAATTAAATTTGTTGTCAAAAGGGGTTAGATGTGGCCTCGACATGAAATTGGCTCGGATGGAACATACTAAGCGTATTTTCCATTCGAGCCAATGATTGAGAGGTCGCAGATGACCCCTTTTCACAACAAATTAAAGACCGAGCTTCTTACGAATATCCTTAGGAATAGCATTCTTGTGAACAATGATATTCATGGTCTTGTAACGAACAAACGCCTTAGAAGCATACCATATACCCTTGTATGTACCAGCCTCGCCCCATGAGTTCTTAACCATGTAGTACTCTACACCATTCTGATCCTTGGCAATACCGTAGATCTGCATGCCGTGGTCATCGGTAGTCTCCCAATTGTCGTAAGCAAGCTGACGCTCCTCCTGAGTACACCACTTCTGAGCTGTGGGCTTTGGAGTGTTCTTCTTCTCCTCCTCGCTGAGGTTAAGCCACTTAGCCATGTCAGAGCCCTGAAGGTCTGCACCTGCTGCCTCGTCAGGAAGAACAGCCGTACCCTGACGTGTAAAGCCCTTCTCGCTAACGTCGCTACCCCAAGCAATGGTGTAACCCTCCATGATAGCGTTGTCGAATACCTCCATCAACTCATCGATAGGAAGGTTGTATGACTGTGCCCAACGCCAGTTATCGGGAATCTCGAGAACGAACTTCTCGTAGAAGGGGTGGTGAGTGTAAGATGTCAATGATACATAATCCGAAGCATTCAAGCCCAAAGAGTCGTAGAATGACTTGGGTGTGTACTCCTGACCATTATAGACGAATGACTCGGGGCGAACGCCAAGATAGATGTCGTGGATAGCCTCAATTGCCTTCTTCCACAAGGGCTGACCGTCGGGGCTAACCTGCAAGCTGCGGTGATGACCCTTAGCAATAGCAGCTACAACAGCATCGCTGACAGCCGAAAGCTCGTTGTGGTTGCTCAGCTCCTTACCATACATAACGCCGGGGCGCATCTCTGCCTCGGGAACAAGACCAAAGGCCTCCATACCGTAGATAACATCGTAGAACGAGCCACCCTGAGCAAAAGATACGTCGCCATGTGTGCGGACAGCCTTATCTGCACGGTCGAGGTAGGTGTTGTGCACGATGTACATCTCCGAGAAGTCAAACTCGCCCTTGCCCATACGCAAAAGCTCCGACTCGATGAATGCCAACGACGAGTAGCACCAGCAAGTACCTGCCTGATTCTGATTCTTAATGCTTGTGATAGGGTTCTCCTTCACAACCGAAAACTCGAGAGTAGCTGCCTCCTGAGCCATAGCACCTGTTGCCAACACAAGGGCAAGTGCCAAACCAAAGATTTTCTTCATAATAGATTGTGTTTTAGGTTTATAAATGATTTTTTGAGTTATTTCTTAGCCTTAGCAATAATCTTCTGACAGTCACTATAACTGAGGTTCTCGACCTTAGTGCCGCGTGGTAGGCGGTAGTTCTTGCCGTTGAAGGCGATATATGGGCCATAGACTCCCGACTTAATGACCATAGCGGCATCCTCGGTAAAGGTGCGTAGGGGCGTGGCGGCACTCTTCTGCTTATCGCTATTCTCACGAAGCAGAGCCTCGGCTCGCTCGCGCGTGATAGTATAGGGGTCGTCGCCCTTAGCCAACGAGGCGAAGGTCTTACCATGGCGAACATAGGGTCCAAACTTACCTATGCCGACCATAAGTGGCTCGCCATCCATATCGCCAAGGTTGCGGGGAAGAGCAAAGAGCTCCAAAGCCTCCTCCAACGTGATAGACTCGATAAGCTGACCCTTCTTCAACGAGGCAAACTGCCCCTTATGCTCGTCGTCGCCCACAAGCTCGACCATAGGGCCATAGCGACCGATACGCGCCTTGACAGTGAGGCGACTCTTGGGGTCGATACCCAAGACACGCGCCGACTGGTAGCCCTTCTCATTCTGCGTGCCAATGGCGGCATTGACAAGATTGTGGAACGGGTCGTAGAAGTCGCTAATCATCTTGGTCCATGTGATATCCCCATCTGCAACGCGGTCAAACTCCTTCTCGACATTTGCCGTGAAGTGATAATCCATAATCGAGGCGAACTGCGACTCGAGATAGTCGTTTACGACCATGCCTATATCGGTGGGTGCAAGGCGTTTCTTCTCCTTGCCATAACTCTCGGTGATGCTCTTCGACGTGAGCTTATCGCCCGAAAGGGTGAGCTGCTCGACCTGACGCTTCTGTCCATCGCGGCTCTGCTTGACAACATAGCCACGGTTGATGATGGTTGTGATAGTCGGAGCATAGGTCGAAGGGCGACCAATACCGAGCTCCTCGAGCCTCTTAACCAGAGCTGCCTCATTATAGCGCGGGGGAGCCTGTGTATAGCGTTCCGCAGCCGTGATAGTAGTGTAGAATAGCTCATCGCCGACACCCATCTTGGGAAGTATGCCACCCTCGCCCTCGTTCTGAGTATCCTCATCTACACTCTCGGAGTAAAGGCGCATGAAACCATCGAAGCGCACAACCTCACCCGTAGCCACGAACTGCTCGGCACGACGCGAGAGGTTGATAACAACCTGCGTGCGGTCCAACTCGGCAGGGACCATCTGCGAGGCCACCGTACGTTTCCAGATAAGGTCGTAGAGACGCTTCTCTGCTGCTGTACCCTCAATCTCGTGACGCTCGATATACGAGGGGCGGATAGCCTCGTGAGCCTCCTGAGCACCCTTAGTCTTGGTCTTGAAGTTGTGCGGGTATGAGTATTTAGCTCCAAAGAGACGCGTAACCTCGTTCTTACACTGCGTAATAGCCATCTGCGAGAGATTGACCGAATCGGTACGCATATAGGTAATAAGACCCTGCTCGTAGAGCTTCTGAGCAACAGACATAGTCTGCGACACGCTCATACCGAGCTTACGACCTGCCTCCTGCTGCAATGTAGAGGTGGTAAACGGTGGTGCCGCATAGCGTTGCACGGGCTTCTCCTCGGCCTTGCTAACAACAAAACGCTCGCCCACACACTCTCTCAAAAACTGCTCGGCGTCATCTCTCTTCTCAAAGGCACGCGAGAGCGTAGCCTTGAAGAGTGTAGCCGACTCGTAACCGGCAACATGGAACTGCGCTACAACACGGTACTGAGCCACCGACGTAAAGGCGATAATTTCTCTCTCCCTCTCGACGATGAGGCGTACCGCAACACTCTGAACACGACCTGCTGAGAGGGCGGGGCGCACCTTCTTCCACAATACGGGCGAGAGCTCGAAACCTACCAAACGGTCGAGCACGCGGCGTGCCTGCTGTGCATTAACCAGGTTCATATCGATAGTGCGGGGATTCTCGATAGCCGCGAGTATCGCACGCTGCGTAATCTCATGGAAAACGATACGCTTGGTGCGGTCGATAGGCAGATCTAAGACCTTGGCTAAGTGCCACGCGATAGCCTCTCCCTCGCGATCCTCATCGGAGGCAAGCCATACAGTCTTTGCCTCGCGCGAAAGGCGCGTCAGCTCCTCGACAACACGACGCTTATCGTCGGGAATTTCGTATATAGGCTCAAAAGCGTTATCTACATCTATACCGAGTCCCTTCTTGGCTAAGTCGCGAATGTGTCCGAAACTCGACTTAACCATATAGCTCTTACCTAAGAACTTCTCGATGGTCTTAGCCTTAGCCGGAGACTCAACAATAACTAAATTTTCCTGCATCTCGCTATATCAATCAACTATTCGTTTATACATATAGCAGAACCTAAGTGTTGTGACTTAGGTTCGCTGATTTTATCCATCTTCATATACTAAACTATTAGTTTACAATAGTATATGTTAATTCCAATCGTATCGGTGCTACGTTCTTCACGCCTCCAACCTCGCCATCCGAGCCGATGATAGCCTGACGACGGAAGCCAAAGAGCGAATAGGCATCCGGGGCGATATATATCCTTCGATAACCAACCAACGACTCCGACTCGGGAATGTAATCGGCCGAGAACTTATCGAGCTGAACTCTACCCTCCTCATCGACATTATCCGCCGCAGCGTGCATGAGCGACTGGATAAAGCTCGAAATATTCATTGTGTAGCGTGCCAACGAGCGATTGAGCGAGCCATCGTAGTCGAGCGCGTACTTCGACTCCGAGCCGTAGAGGTAGTCGGGGATAGCAGTAAGGTGTGCATAGTTAGTGTATAGGCCCATGCGCTCCATAGAGCTATCCATGATAGGCGTAATGGTCAGCGGGTCGAGCTTCATATAGTCGTAGTCCGACTGCTCCAAATATATCGCGAGGCTCGCCTGATTTACCGCAACAACAGAGCCCTCATTCTCGAGAACCAAGTCGGCTAACGACTGTATGAACTCATCGCTAAACGACAGCTCTGTAACAACGCCTCCCATACCATCAACATAGCCCATAAGCGACTCCTCGCCACCATTGACGATAAACTCGCCACCACGCTCCTCGACACTCAACACCTTCGACCCGGTAAAATCGTGCTCCACCGTGTTTATCGAGACATTGCCCACATCGAGGTCGTACGAATCGGGGTCGAGATAGAAGTTATAGACCATATTGGTAGTATCGCGGATAATCGTAGGATCATCCTCGTAGCGATCGCGGGCATAGAGCAACATAGAGGTACTCTCAAGCTCCGTTGCGAACATAGCACCACGACCCCCGGGGGCAATTGCCTGAGGGGCGATATAGAGACCATGAACCCTATCTAAGAAGGCCTTCTCGTTGCCCTGAACATAGATCTCATCCTTATCGAGGGCAAAGCCTCCGTTAGCCTCCAAATCTGTGAGGAACATCAGTCGCTCGATATAGTCACGCGTAGCGGGCGTCTCGCGAAGGGTTACCGAACGCTCCTCGGGCGACTCGATATCGCCAACATACACGCCATGCGCCTGATCCGGGAAATCGAAGTAGAAAATCGGCTCCTTGGAGATATAGGGCGTAGGATCGAAGTTGATATAGAAGGTTGTATCCTCCGAGAGTTTCAGATAGTCGTTTGTAGTAATCTCATATACCTCGAAACGCTGCGAACGTGTAGTATCGCCATGGAAGTCGGTGACGTACAACGACAGACACATCGAGTCAAAAATAGGGCGATAGCCCCAACCTCGACCCTCGTGCAGACCAAGGCTGAACATCATCTGCGTCATAAAGCCGGCACGACGCACACCAAAGGTGTCGCTAAGCTCGTAACCAAAGTAGCCCGCACCAACATTGGCCGAAGCAATAGAGTCAGTCAAAGACAGGCGCGTAGCCGAGAGACGACACAGCTGCTCGTCACGGTCGCCATCGCGCATCGTACCCCTCTCATAGACCCTACGTCGAAGCTCCATCTTCTGGTTCGAGGGCAGAAACTCCGAGCCCAACGAGTAATCGACCTTGGTGGTGCAGCTGCCTATAAGCAGAGATAGACCCAAAACAAGGAGTATGAAAACAGGCCTACAACTCATCATAAAATCTCTTATAGCTATCGAATCTTACACTCTCCTCGACATCCTCGTAGTCAAGCACCTTCTTACCACAACTGCGGGCATACTCCAACAACGAGGCATCGGCATCGGCCGAGGTTGCAATAACACCATCGGCATAGTCAATAACGAAGCGATAGAGATTTTCGTATGAGGCCTCCTCCAAAATCTTCATGTTGCTATCCATAATACCCTCGCCCTCGAGTTTCTGCTTGAACTCCGCCGAGAGCGCGCCCTCGAACTTATCGCCAGAGAGCGAAAGCACGATTTTAAGGTCACGGAAGAGGGGATCGTCATAGAAGACCCTCTTTAAGTACATAGGAACGATAGCCGAGAACCAGCCGTGACAGTGGACAATAGTGGGCGACCAACGCAACTTCTTGACCGTCTCGAGCATGCCGCGAGCAAAGAAGATGGCACGATCGTCGTTATCCTCGAAGAGCGTACCCTCGGCATCGCGCAAAATAGCTCGACGCGAGAAGTAGTCGTCGTTGTCGATGAAGTATATCTGAATACGGGCCGAAGGTATCGAGGCCACCTTGATAATAAGCTGATGATCGTTATCGTTGATAATGAGGTTCATACCCGAAAGGCGTATAACCTCGTGCAGCTGGTTTCTACGCTCGTTGATACAGCCATATCGAGGCATGAACGTACGAACCTCGGCACCACGCTCCTGCATCTGACGCGCCATATCGAGGCTGAGCTTCGAGAGCTCATTCTCGGGCAGGTAGGGAGCTATCTCCTGACAGACGTACAAGATTTTGTTTGTTGCCATAATTATCCTTTTTGTAACTGCAAATATACGATTTTTTTTCTACAAAATCAACATCGCATCGCCATAAGTACCGAAACGGTAACCCTCCTCGCGTGCCACCTTATAGGCATTCATAACCTTATCGTAGCCGCCAAACGCCGCAACCATCATTAGCTGCGTAGAGTATGGGAGGTGGAAGTTCGACACAAAGGCATCGGCCGACGAGAATTGGTAGGGGTGGAAGATGAACTTATTGGTCCATCCCTCAACAGGTTTGAACATGCCACCAACCGAGACAGCCGTCTCCAACGCACGCATAACGGTAGTGCCGATAGCCACAACCTTGCGGCCATCGCGCTTGGCAGTGTTCATCTGCTCGACAGCCTCGGGAGTGATGATAAGCTGCTCGGAATCCATCTTATGCTTCGACAAATCCTCGACATCGACAGTGCGGAAGTTACCCAAGCCTACATGGAGCGTAATAAAGGCGGTGTCGATACCCTTAATCTCCATACGCTTCATCAGGTGCTTCGAGAAGTGAAGTCCTGCCGTGGGGGCCGCTACAGCACCCTCGTTCTTGGCATAAATGGTCTGATACCACTCGACATCCTCGGGCTCGACCTTCTCTCTCACCCAACGTGGCAGAGGTGTCTCGCCAAGGTTGTAGAGAGCCTCCTTGAACTCCTCGTACGAGCCGTCGAATAAGAAACGCAACGTGCGACCACGCGACGTGGTGTTGTCGATAACCTCGGCTCCCATAAGCTCGTCATCGCCAAAGTAGAGTTTATTGCCTATGCGTATCTTTCGCGCCGGATCTACCAAAACATCCCACAGACGCAGCTCGCGGTTGAGCTCCCTGAGTAGAAATATCTCGATATCGGCACCCGTCTTCTCCTTGCAACCCTGCAACCGCGCGGGGAAGACCTTAGTGTCGTTGAAGACAAACATATCCTTCTCATCGAAATAGTCGATAATATCTCTGAATATGCGGTGCTCGATATTGCCTGTTTTACGATCCAAGACCATCAAACGGGCATCGTCACGGTTGGTCGTGGGATACTTTGCAATCATATCCTGCGAGAACTCGTAACCATACTGCGATAACTTCATATAGCTCCTATTTTTTCAAAAAAAGTGTAACAATCAAATTATATACGCAAAAAAGACTATTTTGTTTCACACTCGCGCAACTTTTCCATAAAATTGTCGAGCGTATGAGCCTCGCTCACAACAAATGAGCCACTGCGTGTGCGGCGTAACGAGCTTAGGTAGGCCCCACTGCCAAGAGCCTCGCCTATCTCGAAGGCCAACGAACGGATGTATGTACCCTTGCTGCACTCTACCCTAATCTTAATACGAGGCATTTCATACTCCAAGAGCTCCATATCATAGATGTTGATAAGGGCTCGTTTAAGCTCTATCTCCTCGCCGGCTCGGGCAAACTCGTAGGCCCTGACACCCGACACCTTCTTGGCAGAATAGAGCGGCGGCAGCTGCTCGCGCTCCCCCGTGAGTCCACGCAGAGCCTCCTCGACAGCCTCGCGAGTGATATGCTCCGTAGGATAGGTTCTATCTACCTCGTGCTCCATATCTCCACTCGGCGTGGTCGCTCCGAGTTGCAACTCGGCAACATACTCCTTGCGCTCCGACTGCAACTGCTCGACCTGTTTCGTGGCACGACCTATGCAGACTATAAGGATTCCCGTAGCCAAGGGATCGAGCGTGCCGGCATGGCCTATCTTAATCTTTGGATAGCCACACTTGCGTAGCTGATACTTTATCTTTCGCACCACATCGGCCGAGGTCCACTCGTAGGGTTTATCAATAACCGCAACGTAGCCCTCCGCAAGGTCGATACTCTTAAACGACAACTTCTCCATAACAACAGAAAGCTGAACAGCACCAAAATATGCTTACAACAGATATATACGTCTTAAATGGTTAAATAAAGTATGAGCTTATGGCTATCACACCCACAACAAGACAGTAGGCAGCAAACCATATCAACTTGCCACGCTTAACGATGTTAATCATGAAGCGACAAGCCAAGCAACCCACAACAAACGAGGTCACAAAACCCGCAACAAGAGGCCATATGCCGATACCCGTACTCGCAAAACCACCATCGATAATGTCGAGAAGTGTCTGGCCGATAATCGGAGCAAGAACCATCAAGAACGAGAACGTTGCAACAGCTGCCTTCTGATTACCGAGGAGCAAACCCGTAGCGATAGTTGTGCCCGAGCGCGAAAGACCCGGCATCGAAGCTACCGACTGCGAGAGTCCAATGATAAAGGCATCGCGATACGAGATTGTCTCCTTGTTACGGGGCTTAGCGTAGTAAGCAAACGAGAGCAACGCAGCGGTGAGCAGCAACATCGCACCCACAATGACCATGATATAGTCCGATGCGAGCAAGGCGTCGATCTGCTCCATAAAGAGCAAACCTACAACGCCGATAGGGAGCATCGAGATAACGAGTTTCAGGAAGTAACGCTTCTCGTCGTTCATGCCACGCGAGAATACGCCCTTGACAAGCCACCATATCTCGCTCCACAGAACGACAATCGTGCTCAGCACCGTGGCTGCGTGCAACATAACATCGAACGTAAGGTTCTCCTCAAGCTCAACACCCAAAATCTCCTTGGCAAGCTGAAGGTGTCCGCTGCTCGACACGGGCAAAAACTCGGTAAGACCCTGTACCGCGCCCAAGATTATAGCCTCTAAAATCTCCATAACTTAAATCTTCATTTATTGTTTTGAAACATAAAATTATTTGTCATCCTCCGGAAAACGCTTCATGATAGCGTATATCTCAAATACAAAGCCTGCAATAACCACTATCGGAGCAAGCGTGATGCGACGAAACGAGAATATCGACTCGTCGAACTCCGTAGCCGTATGCTCACCGCCGCCCGACATCAATATAAAGCCCAAGATAATAATGCCGATACCTATGAGCATCATAAGGTAGTTCTTACGCGTGAAAGGCATACGCGAGCTATCCGACTTTCTATCATTCATAACATTCAAATATTAGTATAGATATATCTTGTTTGACTTCATATTCACAAACTTATTCACGGCCAACGCACTGAAAAGCACCGTGATAATAATACCCAAGAGCAGCATCGAGCCCACGACAACTGCCACCTCGCGATAGGGCAACATCGTGATACCCTGTGGGCTGTATAGCTCGATACCATAGATTGTCACACAGACCAGCGCAGCCGAGATAATGCCCGCTACGATACCCTGCTTCACAGCACTCCCCAACAGTGGTCGCATGATATACCACTTGGTAGCACCCACCAACTTCATGGTGTTGATAAGGTAGCGTTTCGAGTAGATAGCCATACGCACCGTATTGTTGAGCAACAACACCGAGATTATGAGCAACACCCCGAAGAAGATGATGAGCGCGAGGCTGACGTGCGTTATCGTGCGGTGCATGGTATCGACCACCTCGACAGGTGGCAGAGCGATATACTCGACACCCTCGACACCCTGCAAGCTCCGCTTAAAGGCCTCGACATCCCCTCTTGTGGAGCTCTCGCCACACAGCGTCACCTCGAAGCTGTCGCGCAGAGGGTTCTCGCCAAGCAATGCATGGGTATCAATCTCGAACTGACGACGGAAGGCCTCATCGCCAAGCTTCGCATCCTTACCGAGTAGCTCTACCGTAGCAGCCATGCCCGTAGCAGTAATAGCCTCGTGTACCCTGTCGCGACCAGCCATATCGAGCTCGTCGGCGAGCTCTACCGAGACAACCACATTCTCTCGCAACGAAGCGGCAACCGAGAGTGCCGAGAGTGTAACGTAGCTCACTGCGCCTAACATATAGAGCACCAAAGCGATACTCACCGTAGATATCACATACGACCTACGAACCTTGCGTCGCAGTCGTTTCTCCTTGTTGTTTCCCATCTATAAACTCTTTCTGAAATTTGTTCTACACCTATTCTTTGCCCTGCCGCACACGACCCACAACCACGCCTACTACAACAGCTAAAAGGGCTATGAGCACAAGCCATGACGAAACACCCATAATCGCAGATATCACACCCCACCGAGGAGCTCTAAATCTCCACTCTATACGATGCTCGCCCGCAGGGAGCTCCATGCCGCGCAAAACATAGTCGGCCGAGAAGTAGTCGGCCTCGACGCCATCGACATAGGCTCGCCAACCGTCAGCAAAGTATATCTCCGAGAAGATAACCAGCGAGGGAGTAGGCGAACTATACTCATAGCGCAGATAATTGGGGCTGTACTCAACCAAATCGATACTACCCGTAGCGTCGTAACGCTCGGCAGCAAGAGTCTCGTCGCGACTAACCACAGCCGCAGCCGACAAATCAACCTCGTCTAAGAGGCGTAGCTCCTCGGAAGCATCACCGCCGCGTACCACCTCCTCGACAAGCCATGCTACGCCGAGAGGCTCAACACCGCAATATGCAGATAGCGGCAACACACCCTCCGGAGTGATTACGTAGCGTACATTGAGCGCAGCAAGCATCTCGGCATCATCGCCGACAAGATAGCTATCTATAACCTCCTGATAGCGGCCGAGCTTCGCACCGTGATAGCCACCCACCGAACGGTGGAAATAGGAAGCACGAGCACTATTGAAGGGGTCGGCCGTGCGGTCTAAGACTCGATAGCCAAGCTCCGTGTCGGCCATAATCTCGCGATCATAAGGGGTAGCTTCGATAGTTGTGGGAGCACCCTCGCTCCACTTCTCCTCGCCAAGATAGCGTCTATCGACACCCACAAGGTCGGCAACCATGACTATCGCAATAAGAGAGATAAGCACGGGGCAGGCTACACGCCCCTGAACGCCCCATATCGAGCCACGCTCCCTAACCCTAACATAGAGGAGCAGCAGAGCCGCGGTAACAGCCACATAGAGCAGCGAGCGCAGAGCGTCGCCCCACGCCGCCGAGCGTCGAGTATCCAATGCCGCCTCTCGAAGCCTTTCAACCCAAAGGCCTTCGCCAAGTTCGTCGTATATGCTGTCAAGGCCATAATCGGCCGAGAGAAGCAGTGCGACAACGGCCACAAATAGCACACCCACCGAAAAAGCGATACGCCTACATAACGCCCTTGCCGAGAGTCTGCTACAAACCAACTCATTGAGTGCAAAGGCGGCCATTAGAGGCACGCTCCACTCCACTACGACAAGTGCCATAGATACCGTGCGGAAGTTCTTATATGCAGGCAACAGGTCGTACATAACCTCATAAAAGCCCATGATGTTGCTTCCCCAAGCCAAGAGTAGCGAGAAGAGCGACACGACAACTATCCACCACCTGTTGCGCCCCGAGGCGAGCATAGCTCCGAGCAGAGCCAACATAACAGCCGCCGCACCCAAATAGGTGGGACCCGCCGTATAGGGTTGCTCACCCCAATAGTTCGAGGCGTAGTGTGCAGCACGCGAGCTACGCAGGTCGTATAGATAGTAGAGCTCGTCGAGCAGAGGCTCGTCGCCTGCTTCGAGCCAATACTCCACATCGCGACGCGAGAGCTCGGGCATCTGCTTGCGCAGAAGCGTAGTAAGTTCATCTACCGCGCCATTAAATATTGCCTCCTGAGTACCTCGGCTCTGCAACACAGTGATTGCCGCCTCGCTATAGTCACCCGACCACGAGCCCATGTACGAGGGTACAACCATATTACCGCTCTCGGCGATGCCGTAACTCCACGATGTGTTGTAGGCTATCTTCTCGCTGCGGGCGCGCTCCTTATCGACAGCCTCGGCGACACCTCGTGTGGTATATTGCTGGTGGCGCATGGTGTACCACAACGGCGCGATATTTGACCCTACGGCCAAAAGGGCAGCAAGCGCAAGCAACGCCGTGCGACAACCAAAGGCCCGCCACGCATGCTCCTTATATGTAAACCACACCTCGCTAAGCCACAAAGCTACACACACCAAAAGGAAGTAGTAGGTAATCTGAGGGTGGTTAGCACCGAGCTCCAACGAGCCAAAGAGTGCAGCAAGGGCAGCTCCCACCCACATATTGCGACGCAGGGCATACCACACCGAAGCAACCAACGGCGGAGCATAGACCAATGCCCACATCTTGGTAATGTGACCCGCATCGATAATCAGGAAGAGGTATGTCGAGAGGCCATAAGCGAGACCTGCGATGATGCCTATCCACGGGTTTATACCCATGAGCACCGCGGCTACCATCATTAAAATCATAGCAAAGAGCGTCATGTTCATCGGGCCATCGACAACCTTGACCACCTGACCAATGCTACCCTTTACATCCTGCGTGGGATACTCCACATCGATAAGATAGGCGGGCATACCCGAGAACATATTACCTGTCCACTGCGGGTCCTCGCCCGTAGCCTCGCGGTGCTCTCTGATATCCTGCGACATGCCGGCATACTGCGTCATATCGCCCTGACCAAGCGAGAGACCATCGAACTGTGGAGAGTAGAAGAGATAGGAGATCACCCAAAAACAGATCAAGCCCACCAACCACGGTGCAGCAATAGTGCTTAGAC
Organism: Alistipes sp.; assembly: GCA_045588005.1. GTDB lineage: Bacteria > Bacteroidota > Bacteroidia > Bacteroidales > Rikenellaceae > Alistipes. The sequence goes on from JAZNDK010000040.1 coordinate 24,726, forward strand.
GCGTAAAATTGAGGACCGACAACCCACCAAGACCACTCTTCTTTGATACTCCCACCATATATAAATAAAAATTTATCGGCCAAAGTTACGAAAAAAGATTGAAAAAACCGAAGCCAAAACAATAATAGTGCAAAAAAAGCTTTATCTGCTACACTCACTCCCTTTTTCAACATCTGCGACGGGAGGTCGAGTAGAGGAATGTGAAATAATTATGGGATATTTAGGTACAGGTATTGAAACATTTATAAAATTTTAGTATCTTTGCATAATTCAAACATGTGTTATGATAACAATAGAGGATATTCGCCGACCGATAGCTGCTGACCTCCAAGCGTTCGATAGCTTTGTGTCCGACAATTTTAGTGCTGAAGGCGACCTTCTGCAAGAGATGCTCACCTATGCCCTCTCTTCGCGAGGAAAGGGCGTAAGGCCTATGCTCACACTGCTCTCGGCATCGATAAACAAAGAGTCAGCCGAGTCAGTCGAGGAGTGTGGCAAGGAGCGTCACTGCTCGAAGCGCACATATCTCGGAGCGTTGCTCGTAGAGATGATACACACCGCATCGCTCATACACGACGATGTACTCGACGACGCCAACGAGAGACGTGGTCGCGCCTCGGTAAATGCCAAGTGGCAGAGTAACACAGCCATAATCTTGGGCGACTACATTCTTGCCCGCACTATGGCAATAGGCATGGCCTCGGCACAATACGACCTTATCTCCTATATCGGAACGGCTATGGCTACGCTCTGCGAGGGTGAGGTGCTGCAAAGCCAACATGCCGAGCGTTTCGACACCACACGCAACGACTACTTTCAGATCATTTACCAAAAGACCGCGAGCCTACTCGGCGTAAGTGCCGCCCTCGGAGCTCTATCGGTGGGAGCATCACGCGACGAGGTGGATCGCATGCGCAAGTTTGGCGAAGCGATAGGCATGGCCTTCCAGATTCAAGACGACATCCTCGATTACAACCGCCAAAACAACACGGGCAAGCCCTCGAATAACGATCTTCGCGAGCACAAGATTACCCTACCGCTAATCGAGGTTATGGAACGTTCGAGCGAGGAGCGTCGCGCCGAGATAATCGCCCTGCTACGCCGCTGCAACGAGGATGAGAGTGCCGTAGATGCACTCCAACAGATAGTAACCGAGGAGGGTGGCGTAAAGCATGCAGCAGAGACAATGCAGGCCTACATATCGCGAGCCCTACATCTGCTATCGAAGTATCCCGACAGCCCCTACCGCACATCACTCATGAAGCTATGTGCCTATATCGCCGAACGCGACAGATAGCCGAGAACTAAGAGGATAAACACTATTAAATCTATATTTCTATGAGTACAGAAAAGAAAAACTACACGTTGGCTATTATCGTGATGATTCTGCTCTTCGGAATGATCTCGTTTGTAACCAACCTCGCGTCGCCCATGGGTGATGTGTTGAAGAACCAATTTGACGTTGCCAACTGGATGGGTACACTCGGCGTATTCGCCAACTTTATCGCCTATGCATGCATGGGTATCCCCGCAGGTAACCTCTTGCAGCGTCGCGGCTACAAGTTCACTGCTTTGGCTGCCGTAGCTGTCGGCTTCACAGGTGTCGGTGTGCAGACTATCGCCGGCCTACTCGAGGGGAACATCGCCTTTGGCGTATATCTGCTTGGTGCATTTATCGCAGGTTTCTCGATGTGCATGCTTAACATCGTGGTAAACCCCATGCTCAACAAGCTCGCAGGTGGCGGTAACCGCGGCAACCAGCTCCTTCAGGTGGGTGGCTCGTTCAACTCGTTGATGGGTACTGCCGTAATCTTCCTCACGGGTGTCTTCGTGCCGAGCATCGCCAATGCCGAGATTAAGCAGGTATTCCCCTTGATGTTCATCGCGTTGGCTATCTTCGCCGTTGCCTTCATCGTAATCCTCTTCACTTATATTCCCGAGAATACAACATCGGCAACAACCGAGAAGAGCGAGTCGAAGGTTGGCCCTATGTCGTTCCGTCACTTCGTACTTGGTGCTGTTGCAATCTTCATCTATGTAGGTGTTGAGGTGGGTATCCCCAACGTTCTTCAGAAATGGTTGCAGAATGGCGGACTGAGCGTTGAGACAGGTGCCGAGGGTATCGCTGCTACGGTAGCTGCAACCTACTGGCTACTTATGCTCGTTGGTCGTCTTACGGGTGCTGCACTCGGTGCTAAGGTTTCTGCAAAGACAATGCTTACAGCCGTTTCTATCGTGGGTTTAGGCCTGGTGCTTGGAGCTATGTTCCTCGACCCCGCAACAACGGTTAATCTCCCCGTATTCAAGGGCTCGGCAGGCTTCGGTCTCGAAAACGTGCCCGTGAATGCTGCCCTCTTGGTGCTCTGCGGTCTCTGTACATCGGTTATGTGGGGCGGCATCTTCAACCTCGCAGTCGAGGGCTTGGGTAAATATACCGAGAAGGCCTCTGGTATCTTCATGGCTTTGGTATGCGGTGGCGGTATCCTACCCCTGCTTCAAAACTATGTTGTTGATCTCTCGGGCGACTACCTCGTTAGCTACTGGGTAATCGTTGCAGGTCTTGCTTATCTGCTCTTCTACGCACTTATCGGCTCGAAGAATGTAAATAAGGATATCAAGGTGGAGTAACACCTAAAACGCTATACAAGGGGCTGGCTAAAAATAATTTAGCCAGCCCTTCTTGTTGAGGTGATGTAACGAGTAGCGGTCGTAACAGGGTTGTTACGGCCACTACTCTTGTGTCGAGTGAGGGTGAGGTAAATGGGTTAAATAGGTCAAATAGGTTAGATAGGCATTCTTCCACAGAATCCACTACCATAAAAAGGACTGCCCGCGTTATCACTAACACGGACAGCCCCACACACACAATGAACACACTTTTATTAACTCAACATCTTTATTAACTTAACTCAATATCTACAATTTTTTTGTTGCACTAAAACTTACTTTCTACCAATTTCTCATCCGATATATTATCGCTGTTTTTATTGGTTTTCGGTGCAAATATAAAACCATAAATTCAATTATGCAAATCAAAAATGTTTATAGCTGCATAGATTATGCTTATAATGGCCCTTTTTACAAATAAATAGGCAATTTTTATAAACATAAAGGCCTAAAAAATTTTGCTTGGGAGGGTCAAAAATTTTCCGAATGCTATTTTTTATGTAAAAAATTTGGGCAGTATTGAATTTTTTTTATACTTTTGCATCAATTGGAAAAAAGTGAACTTAAAATGCCGAAGGTGCGTGAACAATTTGAGTATCTAAGGAAGCCCGATTGGCTAAAAATCAGCTTGCGGAGCACAGCCGATACAGCCGAGGTGGAACAGATCGTCGAGGGGCGGTGTCTGCATACGATATGTAGCAGCGGAATGTGCCCCAATAAGGCGGAGTGTTGGAGTCGTCGTACTGCAACATTTATGATTCTGGGCGATATTTGTACTCGTAATTGCCGCTTCTGTGCAACGCAGAGCGGGCGACCTCTGCCCCCTGACGAGGATGAACCCGACAAGGTGGCAGAGAGTGTAAAACTCATGGGCCTGAAACATGTGGTGGTTACGTCGGTAACACGCGACGACTTAGAGGACCACGGTGCCGCAATATGGGCACGAACCGTAGAGGCTATACGCCGTGAGAACCCCGACGCTACCATCGAGCTCCTTATTTCCGATATGGATGCCCGCCCCGAGCTTATCGACATGGTGCTGGCATCGAGTCCCGATATTGTGGGACACAACATCGAAACCGTCGAAAGATTGACTCCCGAAGTGCGCTCGCGTGCCAAATACCGCACGTCGCTTCAGACATTGAAGCATATCGCCGACAGCGGAGCAGTCGCCAAGAGCGGCCTTATGGTCGGCCTTGGCGAGAGCGACGAGGAGGTGCTGACAACACTTCGCGACCTGCGCGAGGTGGGCGTAAGCATCGTAACCCTCGGTCAATATCTTCGACCTACTAAGGAGCACTACCCCGTAAGGGCTTACATCACTCCCGAAAAGTTCGAAGAGTACCGCCTCAAGGCTCTCGAGATGGGTTTCGCCTACTGTGCGAGTGCACCTTTGGTGCGTTCGTCATATTTGGCAGATGCCGCGCTTGAAGCTGTGAGGGGACTATGCAAAAAGGAGTAGAAATCAGAGATTTAGGTCGTATGGCGTATGGCGAGTGCTGGGAGTTGCAGCGTTCGCTGTTCGACGCTTTGTGCCGTGCTAAGGCCGAGAAACGCATCGGTGAAGATGACCCCATAGGCACAATACTCCTCGTCGAGCACAATCCTGTATATACCTTAGGCAAGAGCGGAAATGCCCAAAACATGCTACTCGGCGAGGAGTACCTCAAAGGCTTGGGTGCCGAGTTTTACCATATCGACCGTGGTGGAGATATTACATTCCACGGCCCCGGGCAGCTTGTATGCTACCCTATAATCGATATCGATGCAATAGGCTTAGGTATCCGTCGTTATATAGATGTATTGGAGGAGTCGGTAATCGAGTTGGCTGCCGAGTATGGCATCGAGGCTCACCGCTCGGAGGGTGCTTCGGGTGTGTGGATCACCGAGTGTGGCCGTCTGACCAAGCTATGTGCGATAGGTGTTCGCGCCTCGCATGGCGTAACGATGCACGGCTTGGCGATGAATGTATCGACCGACCTGCAATGGTTTCACAACATTAACCCCTGCGGTTTTACCGATCGTGGCGTATGCTCGCTTACGACGCTCACAGGCAGAGAGGTAACAATGGAGGAGGCGAAGCCCAAGTTTATCAATTACTTAACGAAAAATTTGAATGTTAAAATATATAAAAAGTAAACGTTATGCCCATAGAAAAGAGATGGGTTGTCAAACCGCAGGGCGAGCCCGCGGCGGTGGAGGCATTGGCTTCACACCTCGGACTCTCGCCTGTGCTGAGCAACCTGCTTGTACAGAGGGGCATAGACACCGTGGAGAAGGCAAAGAGATTCTTCTCGCCGTCGCTTCGCGATTTGCACGATCCCTTCCTGATGAAGGATATGGATCGCGCAGTGGAGCGTATCGAGAGGGCTGTCAAGAGCGGAGAGAAGGTTATGATCTATGGCGACTACGACGTAGATGGAACCACAGCAGTAGCTCTTGTTTACAAGTTTCTGAGCCAGATAGGGCACAAGAATTTGACGTTCTACATTCCCGACAGATATGTCGATGGATACGGCATATCTATCCGCAGCATCGACCATGCTGTACGTAAAGGCGTTAAGCTGGTCATTGCTCTGGACTGCGGCATTAAAGCCGTGGAGAAGGTGGCCTATGCCAAGGAGAAGGGCGTAGATTTCATCATCTGCGACCACCATTTACCTGCCGAGGAGATTCCTCAGGCAGTGGCTGTTCTGGATCCCAAGCGTACGGATTGTACCTACCCGTTCGACGAGTTGTCGGGCTGTGGTGTGGGATTTAAGCTCGTCGAGGCCTATGCCCGACGCAACAAGATTCCTTTCAAGGAGATCGAGCATCTGCTCGACTTGTTGGTCGTGAGCATCGCCTCGGACATTGTGCCTCTTACGGATGAAAACCGTATCTTGGCATACTACGGATTGCGTAAGCTCAACGCTACGCCGTCGAAGGGTTTGCACTCGATAATCAAGATTTGCGGATTGGAGGGTCACAACATTACCATCGACGATATTGTATTTAAGATTGGTCCGCGTATCAACGCCGCCGGTCGTATGCGCATGGACGAAGATGACGAGAATGCCGCACCCTCGGGTGGTCATGCTGCTGTGAGCCTTCTTATCGAGGGTAACGAGCAGGAGGCTGCCAAGTTTGGCGAGGTCATCGACTCGTATAACCAAGACCGTAAGTGCATCGACCGCAATGTCACTCAGGAGGCACACGACTATGTTGAGTCCAACCCCGAGTTGAAGGCGCGAAAGAGTACGGTGATTTACAACCCTAAGTGGATGAAGGGTATCGTAGGTATTGTGGCATCGCGCCTTATCGAGACCTACTACCGCCCCACCGTGGTACTCACCAAGTCGAATGGTTTTGTTACGGGCTCGGCACGCTCGGTAGCAGGTTTTGACCTCTATCAGGCTGTGGAGTCTTGCTCCGACCTTTTGGAGAACTTCGGTGGACACATGTACGCCGCAGGACTAACCATGAAGGAGGAGAACGTAGAGGCCTTCACCAAGCGATTTAACGACTATGTCGAGGAGAATATCGACCCGCAGATACTTGTACCTCAGGTTGATATAGACATAGAACTGAGCTTCTCGGATATTACCGACGAGTTCCATCGCCAGCTCAACAGCTTCCAGCCCTTCGGTCCGGGAAATACCGCACCTGTATTTATCACCAAGGAGGTGACAAACCGCGGCGATGCGAAACTTGTAGGTGTGGAGTGCGACCATCTGCGCATGGATCTATGTCAGCGCGACAAGTCACACACAACAATTCCTGCGATTGCTTTCCAGCAGCCCACGCATTTCGAATGGGTCAAGGCGGGCAAGCCTATCTCGATATGCTACCAGATTGTCGAGAACCACTATCGCGGCACGGTAAGCAAGCAGCTGCGCGTAAAGGATATCAAGCCCGAGAGGTAGTCTAGCAGAGGGTTTGAGAACCGAGAAATTCGGGGTATCGGCAGGTGTCGATGCCCCGATTTTTGTTGCTACTATTTTTGGTCGAAAGATAACATGTGGGTCATAAGGTCGAAACGGTTGCGGAAATTCACCCGCGAATAGAGTCAATTCACCAATTTTTTGCCAAAAAATGCTTTTTTTTGCGATTTTATCACTATCTTGCGCACAAATTAAGTTAGGTACGCGCGTTATATACGCGAGGTTCCGAGGTGTGGATAGGTATTGGTAGCTTAACGTATCTTAGTCCGATGGGGCTACTCGGGAAGCCTAATTTATTGGATGACTGAAAATTATTAACTAAAACACTAAACTACAATTATGAAAAAAATGTTGTTTTTGATGCTTGCTGTTATGGTTGGCATCAGCGCATCGGCTCAGACATTGCCCGATGTAAAGGTTGAGAATCAGGATGGCAAGGTTGTATCTACCAAGGAGCTTGCAGATGGTACGCCTATGATTATCTCATTTTGGTCAACTACATGTAAGCCCTGCATCATGGAGCTCAACGCTATCAACGACTCATTCTACGAGTGGGTTGAGGAGGTAGATATGAAGGTTGTAGCTATCTCGGTTGATGATGCTCGTACAGTTAGCCGCGCCCGTGCGATGACCTCGGGTCAGGGTTGGGATGATTTTGTATGTTTGTTTGACAAGAATCAGGATTTCAAGCGTGCTATGAATGTTAGCCTCACACCCCACACATTCATCGTGGATGGCGACGGCACAATCGTATATTCGCACACCGGCTATACCCCAGGTAGCGAGCAGGAGCTCTTCGAGAAGATTAAGGCTCTCAAATAGTTATAGCAAATTCTATGGCGAAGGAGTCACTACCGGTGGCTCCTATCGCTCTCAATAAAACAGACCATATAGAATGAAGAAATTTTTACTTTTGCTTTGCGTAGCTGCCGCTACATCGTTTGTTGCCAACGCGCAGGTTCCCGTGGGCAAGGGACAGCTCTCGGGCTCGTTGGAGAGCAACAACATCTACTACGGCGTTGATAAGAAGCTCGACGAGCTTGGCCTTACCGAGCGACCCGAACTCCCCTTTGGCTCGCACGACTTCTTGAAGCTCGACTACAACCTCGGTCGCTTCTCGGCAGGTATTCAGATTGACGGCTACCTTCCCGCGCTCGATGGTTACGACATCGCAACCTATCAGCAGCGCGACTCGAAGCTTACGGCCTTCCTCACGAAGTATATCCAGTGGGAGGATACCAACTACGGTGTGCGTGTCGGCGATATTTTTGACCAGTTTGGTAACGGTCTTGTATTCCGTACTTACGAGGATCGCGCCCTTGGCTTCAACAACTCGTTGGCAGGTGCTCGTGTGCATTACAACCTCAACAACTACTTTGCCGTTAAGGCCCTTGCCGGTCTGCCCCGCTTGTACGACGTGCGTTCAAACAGCGTAGTCTATGGTGCTGACCTCTCGCTCTCTATCTCGGATATGGCGGGATGGTACGGCGGTCTTATCGCCATTGAGGGTAGCTATGTTGGCCGCTATCAGAAGGGCGCATCGGAGCTTTCAGGATACTGTGCCGATGCCGAAGGTAACCCCATCTTCATTGGCACAGACTACCTAAACATGGTATCTGGCCGTTTGAACTTCGAGGTTGCGGGCTTCTCGCTTCGCGGTGAGTACGCTACGAAGCTAAACAAGGATATCTTCAACCCCAATATCGCAGCAGCTAAGGGTAATGTAGTACACATCGACTTGGGCTACAACTACAAGCGTTTCTCGGCTTCGGCGACTTTCCGTCGTCAGGATGGCATGCTTACGAACATCGCCGTACAGCCTGCGAATGGCATCGGTGGCGGTAACGTAATCAACTACCTGCCCCAGCTCACTCGTCAATATACCTACATGCTTGCAAACCTCAACCCATACCGTGGTTGTTCGACTCAGACAGGTGGCGAGATTGGCGGTCAGCTCGACCTCTTCTACTCGTTGCGTAACAGCAAGAACCGTACGAAGTATTGGAATTTCCACGCTAACTTCTCGATGTTCAACACCTTGGATCACGAGTCATTTGGCGTTGCTATCGACAGCCGCAACACATGGGTAGATGCTAACTTCGACATAGAGCGTCAGTGGAGCAAGAAGCTTAAAACGACCTTCCTCTACGCTTACCAGCGTTGGGATGAGGAGATTAACCACTTCGACGCACCCCATGCCTACTACTGCGACTCGCATATCTTCGTTGCCGACGTGACCTATAAGTTCACAAAGAAGCACTCGTTGCGCGTGGAGGCCCAGTACCTCCTCGACGACGATAACGCATACGAGGGCGATTGGGTAGCAGCACTCGTAGAGTACAACTTCGCACCTATGTTCAGCGTCTATGTAAGCGATATGTGGAACTGCGAGCCTTCGAACAATGAGCGTTATGGTAACTACTACTACGCAACCGAGAAGAACGAGCTTTTGCACTACTATCAGGTGGGCGCAAGCTTCACGCACAGCCGCTACCGCGTGCAACTCTCGTATGGCCGTAACCGTGCAGGTTACGTCTGCTCGGGTGGTGTATGCCGCTACCAGCCCGCCTACACAGGTGTAAACCTCTCGCTTACAGCATCGTTCTAACAAGAAAAAGATAAAAGAGCAAAACAATGAAAATGATTAAGTTTCTTCTTCCGTTGATGGCCGTAGCATCGCTATTTGTTGGATGTGACAATGGCAGCAATGATGTAAAGCCTACGGGAAACATCGAGCTCACAGCAGATAATACGACTATTACCGTGGGTGAATCTATTACTTTCACCGTGGTTTGCGAGGGTATAGATGTTACGGCTGATGCCAAAATTTTCATGCGTAGCGAAGAGCTTCCCGAGGTTAGCAACCCCTACACCCCCGAGAGCGATGGCACGTTCGAGTTCTACGCAGTATATGGCAGTGCTGTATCGGCACGTATTGCCATAACCGTAGATGCCAAAATCCCCGAACTACCAGCAGATGGCAGCCCCTCGAATACCGACTTCAACCACCGCATACTCCTCGTGGATCACACAGGTACGCAGTGTAGCTTCTGCCCCGAAATGATGGAGGCTCTCAAGGAGGTAAGCGAGACCGGCGACTACCACTCGAAGTACTACGAGGCTATGAGCCACACCTACAACTCGAATGACCCCGCATGGTCTAAGGCTGCGGATGCTGTTACAGGCCACTACAACACCGGTGGTAGCTACCCTGCTCTTACGTTCAACTTCCGCCACAACCACGTTGCACGCCAGGATGCAACAGACATCATGCAGCAGATCGATGCCCTATGGTGTGCCGAAGGTGCTGATGCTGGTATCGCGGCGGCGTGTGGCTTAGCATCTAACAAGGCGATTGTAAATGTTGAGGTTAAGGCAGCTAAGGCTGGCGAGTACAACATTACGGCATGGCTCTTGGAGGATGGCATATATGGTCTTCAAGGCGGTGCTAAGGAGGAGTGGATGAATACCCACAATAACGCAATACGTCAGATTGCCTCGTCGGAGGATATCTCAGGTATATCGCTTGGCACTATTGCTGCAGGCGAGAGAGCCTCTACGGTTATCGAGCTACCCATTCTGTCGCAGAAGTGGGCACGCGAGAACCTCAAAGTGATGCTTATCGTAAGTACCCCCAACGCTAAGGGTAAGTACGAGGTTGCCAACGTTGCTATCTGCCCTGCAAACAACGTGGTAACATACGACTACAAGACAGACGCATTATAAATCCAGAATTATTCATAATTAAAACAAACAAAAACCATGAAAATCACTAAGTTTTTCTCATTCATGCTCGCAGCATCACTCTTTGCAGTAGGCTGCGATAACACTTCCACACCTGACAACCCTGACACACCTGTATCAGGTGCTATCACTCTTGAGGTTGAGAGCACAGCCATCGAACTTGGCGAGAGCATCGTATTTACTGTAATGCAGGAGGGCCAGGATGTAACAGCTAACGCTACCATCTACGAGACTCAGAACTTCACCGAGGTAGAGAACCCCTACACACCCACAACAACCGGAACATTCTCGTTCTACGCAACTAAGGGTAAGGAGAGCTCAGCTATTGTTGCTGTTACGGTTATGGCATCAGTTCCCGAGCTTCCCGAGGATAGCGACCCCACAAACACTAAGTTCAACCACCGCGTTCTCTTGGTAGATCACACCGGTACTTACTGTGGTAACTGCCCCCGTGTGATGGATGGTCTTAAAGCTTTGGCCGAGACCGAGTGGCACAGCCACTACAACGAGGTTTGCGTTCACGGTGGCGGTTTCGCTCCTGCTGGCGCAGACAACGCATACTCTGACGCTGCATCGGTTGTCGATCAGTTCTACCGCCCCAACGGCTACCCCAACATCCGCTTCAACTTCTACGCTGGCGAGGGTAACATTGGCAACGTTAGTCAGTTTGTATCGCAGAACTCTAACATTCTCCGAAACCTCGTTAAGGCTGACGGTGCTGACGCAGGTATCTCTATCGCAGCTAATGGCGATAAGACAGCTGTATATGTATCGGTAGGTGTTAAGGCTGCTGTTGAGAAGGAGTACAAGGTTACTGCATGGTTGCTCGAGAACAGCATCCACAACCCCGGCCAGGCAGGTGCCTCTAAGGACTACCACAAGCTTCATGACTTCGCATTGCGTAACATCGCCGGTAACTACAGCCGCAACGACCTCTCGGGCGACTCAATCGGTGTAATCGCAGCAGGCGAGGTTAAGGAGTGCTCGTTCGAGCTTCCTATCGTTAGCAACAAGTGGGTTGTTGAGAATATGCACGTTCTTGTTATCGTAAGCGCACAGGATAGCTCAGGTCGCTTCGAGGTAGTGAACACAGCAACATGTTCGATCAACAGCGTAGCTAACTACGAGTATTTGTAGTCTGCTATTGCAACAAAACACAAAAGAGGCGAGTGTTTTCCCACTCGCCTCTTTTGTGTTTTATAGTCTAAGGCCTCAACCTACTTAATATCTATGACCACCATCTCGCTACGACTGCCAATGCGGAAAGGAGGACCCCAGAGCGATAGCCCGCTCGACACGTAGGCATGCATATCGGCCCAACGACGATAACCATAACTCTGCTCGTAGAGAGCGTCGGTAAGGAGAGTCAGAGGCCACACCTGACCACGATGCGTATGTCCCGAGAGGTGGATATCTATACCACCCGAGGCGGCACTCTCGGAAATATCGTAGGGCTGATGGTCGAGAAGAAGCGTTGGGCGCGAGCTGTCAGCACCCCTCAACAACGACTCCAACGACTCTCGGTGCCTATTCATGCGGTCGTCCCTACATAGTAACTGTAACCCCGAGGGGAGAGCCTCCACACTATCTCTTAGAAGCCTAATCGAGGTTGTTGCAAGATAGCGTTCTACAGCCTCTATTCCGCTGATATACTCGTGATTGCCCGCAACCATATATATACCCTCGGGCGCGTGCACGCGCGAGAATTCGGCACACATATCCTCTCGCTCGACAGGCTCGACACTATTATCTATAAGGTCGCCAACAATGAGCAAAAGATCGGGGCGCTCATCATCTATCATATCGACATAACGTGCTAAATCCTTTCGGTCTGTTCCGTAGCCAAGGTGAACATCGCTGATAGCAACAATACGCATAGGGCGGCCGAGCGGGCGCGTCGTAAGCTCGATATCGAGGTGTTCGACGCGAGGATTACGATAATTGATATAGCCGCAGAGAAGTATCGCAAGCGTAACTGCAAGAGCATACCATACCCCGCCGCGGAACGAGGGTAGGGCGAGGTTTATGACATCTGCCACAATAAGCGACATGACCATATAGAGGGTAAAGACAAGCCACAGAGAGCCAACGCCAAAGAGGATGTGGTGCACAACGCTCGGAAGCCCCGCATCCCTCAGAGCGATAGAGGCAAAGAGAGCGATAGAGGCAGTCCAAAAGAGGAGGCCGAAGAGCACCTTTGCAACAAGAGGCCACGAGGTCATATTTTGGATTAGGCGTACAAAGATGTAGGCATTACCGGCCAAGTAGAGCGATAATACCCCTAAGAACATCCACTTCATAGCGAATAATTTATGATTTGACAATACCGCGACGCTCAGCCTCGGCCTCCATCAATGCGTAGGCAGCATCGTAATCGTTGGGTATAACACCATCAAGAATAGCATTCTTTATTACCTCCTTAATCTCGCCAACGACACTCGATGGCGGCAGATTGTAGGTTCGCATGATGATATCGCCCGTAATGGGTGGCTGGAAGTTACGCACACGATCCCTCTCCTCCAAGTCGCGCATCTTCTCCCTCACAAGCTCGAAATTGCGCAGGAAGAGCTTGACCTTATTATCGTTACCCGAAGTGATATCGGCCTCGCAGAGGGTCATCAACCGCTCGACATCGTCACCCGCCTCGAAGAGAAGACGGCGGACAGCAGAGTCTGTGACCATATCCTCGGAGAGAACGATGGGGCGCATATGCAGAAATACCATCTTCTGCACAAAGCGCATAGGGTCGCCTAAGGGGAGTTTCAAACGACGAAATATCTGAGGTATCATCTTCGAGCCGACAGCCTCGTGCTGATGGAAGGTCCAACCCTGAGAGGGTTCATAGGCCTTAGTCGATGGTTTGCCAATATCGTGGAAGAGAGCCGCCCAACGAAGCCATATATCGTCGCTACGCTTTGCAAGGTTATCCAACACTTTGAGCGTGTGAACGAAGTTATCCTTGTGGGCATGCTTACCCCGTCGCTCTACACCCGCCATACGCTCCAACTCGGGCAGGACATACTTCAAGAGTCCCGAGGCATGCATCAGATTTAGCCCTATCGATGGTGCCGGCGAGGCCATTATCTTGGTGAGCTCCACGACAATACGCTCCTTAGATACTATCGCTATGCGGTCGGCCTGACGACATATGCCATCGAAGGTCTCCTCGTCGATGTCGAAGCCGAGCTGCGAGGCAAACCGCACAGCACGCATCATACGCAGAGGGTCATCCGAGAAGGTGCGCTCGGGTTCGCACGGCGTGCGAATGATGCAATCTTCAAGGTCGTACATACCATCGAAGGGATCGACAAGCTCGCCAAAGCTGTCGCCATTGAGCGACCACGCCATGGCATTTATCGTAAAGTCACGCCTACGCTGATCATCCTCCAATGTGCCGGGCTCGACCTGCGGATTACGCGACTCGGGGGTGTAACTCTCGCGACGAGCACCTACGAACTCTACCTCCGTACCTCGCCACCGCAACATGGCTGTACCATAGTTGCGAAATACCGAGACCTTGGCACCAAGCTCCTTGGCAAGCTCCTCGGCAACGGCCACACCGCTACCTACGACCACTACATCGATATCCGTAGAGGGGCGACGCAGGTAGTAATCACGCACATAGCCGCCAACCACATAGGCTTCGACACCCATGCGATCGACAACACGACGTATGTGTTCAAATATCGGCTTGCGAAGTGGCATTAGCTCTACTTTTCGGTGTTATGAGCACGTTTAATGCAAGATTGATACCTCTTTACAGTATCCTCCAAGCCCCAATAGAGGGCATCGCTGATAAGGGCATGACCGATAGATACCTCATCGACCCACGGAATACGCTCGATGAAGTATTGCAGATTCTCGGTGCTTAGGTCGTGACCCGCATTTAGCCCCAATCCTACGCGGCGAGCCTCCTCGGCCGCAGCTACATAGGGGGCAATAGCAGCCTCGCGATCAGCAGCATAGCCCGAAGCATAGGCCTCGGTGTATAGCTCAACTCGGTCAGCACCACAATCCTTCGCTGCACGCACCATCTCCACAACAGGATCGACAAAGATCGAGACACGAATACCCGCCTTATGGAATCTGTCAGCCATAGTCTGCAAGAACTCGCGATGGCGAATAGTATCCCAACCTGCCGACGAGGTAATGGCATCCTCGGCATCGGGCACAAGGGTAACCTGCGCAGGGCGCACCTCCTCAACAAGCTGGCAGAAACTCTCTATCGGGTTACCCTCGACGTTAAGTTCCGTAGCGATGTTGGCTTTGAGCTCGCGCACATCCGAATAGCGGATATGGCGTGCGTCGGGTCGGGGATGAACGGTGATACCATCGGCACCAAAGCCCTCGATATCGAGTGCCGCCTTCAAGAGATTTGGCACATTTCCGCCGCGCGAATTACGCACAACGGCAATCTTATTGATATTAACGCTTAGTTTTGTCATAATTTTCATATCTTTGCAAAAGCAAAGTTACGATTTTTTTTCATTCTTGAGCAATGAACATTATACTTTTTTCGCGCAGACAAGTAAACCACCGCGCATCGCAGCTCGAAACTATCCTCTCGGCAATTGAGCGTTTAGGCCTGGATTACTGCATAAACGACGATTTTGCAGATGTTGTGGAGAGTATCACCGAGCGTGCTATACCAGCATCGAGACGCTTCCTCTCGCAACCCCATTTTAGCGGCGAGGATGTGATGATAACCTATGGTGGCGACGGCACGCTACTCGATGGTGTAAGCCTCCTTCAAGGTCGCGAGATACCCGTCGTGGGCATCAACTGCGGCCGACTCGGATACCTCACCGCCGACGATGGCGACGGCATCGAGCAGCTCTTCGACCGTATAGTAAACCGCGAGATTCGCTTCGAGCGCAGACAGATGCTCAGCGTGAGTGGCGATATAGAGCATAGTGCCCTTGCTCTCAATGAGATAGCCATACACCGACACGGCGCAACGATGATATCGGTAGAGGCCCTAATAGACGGTAATCTGGTAGCAACATATCATGGCGACGGACTCATTATCTCGACACCGACAGGCTCTACCGCCTACTCGCTGAGCGCGGGAGGCCCTGTGGTCGATCCCATGTGTCACTGTTTTATACTCTCGCCTCTTGCTCCGCACAACCTCACGATGCGCCCCGTTGTCGTGCCCGATAACGTGCATATCACCCTCAGGCTCAATGCCCGAGGTGGCGAAGCCTTTCTCTCGGCCGACAACCACACATTCACACTCCGCGACGGAGCATGTGTTGAGCTGCAACCTGCCGAGAAGCAACTTATTTTGGCCACGCCACATAATAATACCTTCTACGACACGTTAAGAGAGAAGATGATGTGGGGCGTAGATAAACGATGACAATAAAGATGACCCATTCGAGGCATTAGCAAGATATATCACTGTTATATAGCGTATTATGCATCAATCAAAAGCCTCGACAAGATAGGAAATAGTCATTTTTATTGTTAATCTGAATTTTATTGCTTACATTTGCAAGTTATTATGAGCGAAAAGAAGTCGATACCTCAGCATGTTGCTATCATCATGGATGGCAATGGCCGTTGGGCCAAGCAACGCGGCAAGGAGCGTTACGAGGGCCATATTGCCGGAGTAGAGTCGGTGCGTGCCGTGGTGCGTGCCGCAGCTCAGCATGGTGTGAGATGGCTCACACTATACGCCTTCTCGACCGAGAATTGGGGCAGACCCACCGAGGAGGTAAATGCCATAATGGAGCTCTTCTGCCAGACAGTCGTGGGCGAAGCCCCCGAGCTCTGCAAGCAGGGTGTAAGGGTGCTCATTATGGGTGAAAGAGAGAGATTCTCGGCCAAGGTGCTCGACATGATTCAGCGTATAGAGGAGGAGACAGCCTCGGGAGAGCGTCTGACACTTGTATTGGCGTTTAACTACTCGGCACGTCGCGAGATAATGTTGGCGGCCAAGCAGATAGCACATATGGTTGCCGAAGGAGAGCTCGCCGAAAGCGATATCAACGAGGAGTTGATAGCCGACCACCTCATGACGCGCTCGATTCCCGACCCCGATTTCATAATACGCACCAGCGGAGAGTGCCGCCTGAGCAACTTCCTGCTGTGGCAGGCATCCTACGCCGAATTCTACTTTCCCGAGGTGCTGTGGCCCGACTTCAAAGAAGAGGAGTTTGCAGAAGCATTGGAGGTGTATGCCAAGCGCGATAGACGCTACGGCCTTGTGATGTAGCGTAGCAACGACTAATGAGAGAGTGATGATTGTGAGATATTGTAGAATTGCAGTAGTTATCATTGTGACGATGCTTCAGGGTATCGTCGAGAGTGTGGCGCAACAGGAAGAGTCGCGCTACACACTTGGCGACGAGACCAACAACGAGATTACCGACACATTGGACTTTGATATCAACGCCCCCGTGCTCACCGAGGGCGATGGTAAACTCTACTACATACGCCACATCAACCTCCACGGTGTAAAGTATCTCAACCACGACATTCTCAAGTCGTCGGCCGGATTGGAGGAGGGCGACTCGATATATCTGCCGAGCAAGTTTATCTCGAACGCCATGCAGCGTCTGTGGGCCCCACGCTACTTCTCCGACATTCAGATTGGAGCAACCATCGAGGGCGACTCGCTCGACTTGGAGGTATTCCTCAAAGAGCGACCCCGCATCCTGCGCTGGTCTATCGAGGGCGTATCCAACTCAAAGGCCAAAGACCTTATGGAGGAGCTCAAACTACGCCGCAATACCGAGCTCTCGGACTATGTTATCGACAAGAATGTCAAGCTGTTAAAGAAGCACTACGAAGACAAGGGCTTCCGTACCTGTGAGGTAGATGTGCGCCTTACGAACGATACCGTTTATGAGCAGTGCGTGAATGTTACGTTTGTTATCGACCGCGGCCCGAAGGTGAGGGTCGGCGTGATTAACTTCGAGGGTAACGAGGCATTCGACGATAAGCGTCTGCGTCGCACATTCAAGAAGACACACCAAAAGAGCATCCTATTCTTCCAAAACCGAAAGCTAAAAGAGCTTGACTACGAAGAGGATAAGGAGCTTCTATTGGATTTCTACAACGCTAACGGCTACCGTAATGCCAACATCATTCGCGACTCGATATACTACATCGACGACGAAACTCTCGGCATCGATATCGAGGTTTCGGAGGGTAACAAATACTACATTCGCGACATCCGCTGGGTTGGTAATTCGATATACGAGACTGCGCAGCTCGAACAGATGTTCGGTGTGCAGCCCGGAGATGTATATGACAAGAAGTCGATGCACAAGAGACTCGGCATCGGCAAGGA
The DNA here is from genome assembly GCA_045588005.1 of Alistipes sp. Lineage (GTDB taxonomy): Bacteria > Bacteroidota > Bacteroidia > Bacteroidales > Rikenellaceae > Alistipes. The sequence goes on from JAZNDK010000040.1 coordinate 42,360, forward strand.
GGCAAATCCCGAGGAGATATCTATCTCGTCGCTATACCAGAATAATGGTTACCTGCTCTCGCAAATCGAGCCTGCCGAGATTGTGGTAGGCCCCGACTCTCTCGACCTTGAAATACGCATCTACGAGGGTAAGCCATTTACAATCAACGATGTAGGTATCTCGGGTAATATCCGCTTAGACGACGAGGTTATCCGTCGTGAGCTTTATGTTCGCCCAGGCGAGTTGTACAACCGCGCCTTGCTTATGCAGACCCTGCGTACGCTGATGGGCATGGGACACTTCGACGAGCAGGCCTTAGCACCCGATATTCAGCCTATTTCCGACGAGCTGGTAAATGTCAATTTCCCGCTGCAGGAGAAGGCGTCTGACCAATTCAACATCGCTGGTGGTTGGGGTTTGGGAATATTTGTGGGCTTTATTGGTGTGACGCTGAACAACCTCTCGATGCGCAACTTCTTCAAGAAGGGAGCATGGAGACCCTACCCCTCGGGACAAAACCAACGACTATCTATCGCAGGTCAGACCAACGGTACATACTACAAGGCTCTGTCACTGAGCTTTACCGACCCATGGCTCGGCGGTAAGCGACCCAACTCGTTCACAATCTCGGGTTATATCTCGGAGCAGAATAACGCCTACTACTTCTACCAATCATCGACGATGCACTATCGCTCGATGGGTTTGGCCATAGGTTTGGGTAAGCGTCTGCAATGGCCCGATCCCTACTTCACATTCTACGGAGAGTTGGGATACCAGCGATATGGCCTTAAAGGTTGGGACTCGTTTATCATCAGCGATGGTAACTCCAACACGCTATCACTCAAATTGGTGTTGCAGCGTTCGTCTGTCGATGCTCCCTTCTTCTCGCGCTCAGGCTCGGAGATTACCATGTCGGTACAGGCAACACCCCCTTCTCGCTATGGGATGGCAAGGAGTACGCCTCGAAGATGCTCTCCGATCAGGATAGATACCGCTGGATAGAGTACCACAAGTGGCTGCTTAAAGGTAAATGGTACTTCCCGCTGACACCAAACCAGAACCTTGTACTTATGCTTGGTGCGGAGATGGGTTACTTGGGCCACTACAACAAGAATAAAGTGTCTCCCTTCGAGCGTTTCGAGATTGGTGGCGACGGCATGACCGGATATAATATCTATGGTGTCGATATCATCTCGCTACGAGGCTACGAGGATGGAGCTCTCGACCCCTCGGACTACTACTCGGTGGCATACAACAAGTACACCTTGGAGCTGCGCTACCCCGTAATCTTGAAACCCAACTCGTCGATATACGTTCTCGGCTTCTTGGAGGGTGGTAATGGTTTCAACTCATGGAAGGAGTTCTCACCATTTAAGATTAAGCGTTCGGCAGGTGTCGGTGTACGCCTCTTCCTCCCGATTGTCGGTATGCTCGGCATAGATTGGGGTTACGGTTTCGACCCGGCTTACGGCTCTACATCGCCAAGTGGCTCGCAGTTCCACTTCGTCATGGGTCAGCAATTTTAGTTGAAAAGAGGGTAATCACTGCTCGTGGCAAAGTATTTGAAATAAAATGATTACCTTTGTGAACTACTTATAATAAAGAGCATTATGAAACGAATACTATTTATGGTTGTGCTCGCAATCCTGACCGCAGGAGCAGCATCGGCACAAAACTACATGTTGGTAAATAGCGAGAAGGTCTTTAAGTCGTTAGACGAGTATAACAAGGCCCTCGATAAGATAGAGGAGCTTGCCGCAGACTACCAAAAACAGGTAGATGCCAAGTTTCAGGAGGTAGAGAAGATGTATAACAGCTATATGCAGCAGCGCAGCGCCATTCCCGAGAGCGCACGCCAGCAGTACGAGCAGGTAATACTTCAGAAGGAGGCAGATGCCACCAAGTACCAGGAGTCGTTGTTCGGCACAGACGGAGAGCTTATGAAGAGACGCTTGGAGCTCATACAGCCCATCCAGGCCCGAGTATTTAGCATTATCGAGTCCTTCTCGCAGCAGCATGGCTACGATCTCGTCTTAGACTCTGCGTCGAATCCCTCGATTCTATATAACTCATCGAAAGTGGACTTTACCGACGCTATCATCGAAGCACTTAAAAAGTAATCATTTAATTAGAAATAGTATTTACAATGAAGAAGTTTTTGAAACTGACCCTCGCTGTCGTGCTTATGGTAAGCTCGACTACAGCGTTTGCCCAGAAGTTTGGCCGCGTTGATATGGCAGCCATCCTTACCAATATGCCCGAGTATATCGAGGCGCAGAAGAATCTCGAAGCCTATGGCTTGGATCTTCAGAACCAGCTTGAGCAGATTCAGGTAGAGTTCAACAAGCTCTATGCCGACTACGAGAAGAATGCATCGACGCTCAGCGACTCTGTTCGTCAGCTCAAGGAGCGCGAGATTATGGAGATTCAGCAGCGTTTTACCGACTTCCAGCAGATTGCACAGCAGGATATGCAGCGCAAGGAGATGGAGGTTATGAACCCCATTATCGAAAAGGCCAACGAGGCAGTTAAGAACATTGCATCGGCAGGCGGTTACTTAGTGGTATTCAGCACAACAAGCGATCAGGCGGCATCGGCAGGCTTGGCATACTTCGACGCTGCGGCCCTCACAGATATTACCGCAGAGGTTCAAAAGTCGCTCGGCATCACCGAGATTGTTGCTCCGGCACAGAAATAGAAACACCTCTTACAGGTACGCAGGGGCGGGCTAAATCAACTTAGCCTGCCCTTAATTTATATTAAGGGAGGTATTGGCTACTGCGTGATGCGAAGATAAAATCTTTAATATCGGCTCAACCCCCACATAAGTAAGCAATGACTCATTTTCCAATAAAAACGGAAGAGCAGAGCCTTTGGCGTGATTTTTTGTGACTTGACGAGGGCTTGCACTCAGGCTATGGCACAAAAAAAAACAGACAACTTTTTAAGTTGTCTGCTCCTACGTTTTCTGCGGAGAGGGAGGGATTCGAACGGCGAAGCCGTAGAGCCGATACATATTAAAAAAGCGCAGAACAAAGTTCGAGCAATAAACATCTTTAATATCGGCTCAACCCCCACATAAGTAAGCAATGACTCATTTTCCAATAAAAACGGAAGAGCAGAGCCTTTGGCGTGATTTTTTGTGCCTTGACGAGGGCTCGCACTCAGGCTATGGCACAAAAAAACAGACAACTTTTTAAGTTGTCTGCTCTTACGTTTTCTGCGGAGAGGGAGGGATTCGAACCCCCGGAGCCTCGCAGCTCAACGGTTTTCAAGACCGCCGCAATCGACCACTCTGCCACCTCTCCAAGGGACAAAAGTACAACAACTTTTCTTATCTGCCAAACATTTTCGAAAATATTTTTCGGGCTCGGTGGCAAATAAAAGAGTAACGGATTGTAACAAAGCGTGTTAGCTACCTGCTTTTCGGGATATAATCCATCTTTGACACATGCTCGTAATATTGTTGCAGGGTCGCTTTCATCAGACTATCTGCTGCCGATAGCTCCTGCTCAGAGGATATATCGCGACTATGGTGTATATCGTCGTAGCTATATGCACCAATTATACCACGGCCGTCGAAGTCGATAACACGATCATTATCAAGACCTACATATCCATATCCCGAGCGCACAAGAGTAAAGGGCCTACGCCACGGCTCGTTGAAGATATCGCGCCCCATAGCGAAATAGGGTTCATCGTTACCGACAAGGCCGAGGATCGTCGGCATAAAGTCGCTCTGCGACACTATATCGGAGGTTTCGCCGCGTAGCGAGCCGTCGCCGGCATAGATAAAGCCTACGATATGGAAGCATCCCGGAGCGTAGAGCGTGCGCTCGGCCATGCGCTCGCTCGACACATGGTCGGCAACGAAGATAAAGAGCGTGCGGTCAAACCACTCCTCGTTGCGATACTTATCCATAAATCGGCCTATCGCCCTGTCGCTATATGCCACAGGTCGGTGGTTGAGTGTTGTACCCTCGGGAAGCTCGTCGCACACATCTTCGGGGACATTGAAGGGATGGTGCGACGTAAGTGTAAAGAGCGTGGCAAAGAAGGGCTCCTTGAAGGATGACAGCTCCTCGCCCATATAGTCTATAAAGGGTTCATCCCAAATACCCCACTTACCGTCAAAGTCGGCCATAGAGTAGCGTGCGGCATAATCCTCCATGCTGTATAACTTGTCGATACCGGCAATATGTGCATAGGCCCCAAAGCCCATAGATCCACGCTCCGAGCCACAGAAGAAGGCAGTCGTATATCCACTATCGGCCAATATACGGGGCATGGGGCGGCAGTCAGCCAACGACTCAGACATAAGTATAAAGGGGGTTTCGTACGAAGGTATCGAGCTCCATATTGTCGGGGGTGCCGCAATGCTTGTCATGCCATTGGCATAGCAACGCTTAAAGGTATAACCCTCGGCCATGAGTCGGTCGATGTTAGGGGTATAGCCCTCGCCGTCGTGCTCCTCGGGAAGAAGGTATGCCGAGTGCTCGGCAGAGAAACTCTCGAGGATGAAAAGTACGACGTTATACTCTTTGTAACGGCCAAACATATCGCTGTGATACTCCTCGGGGTAGTGCAACGGGGTAAATATCTCTTCGAGTTCCCCCTCCTCGAAGAAGTGTGGAACATCTATGCCATTGGATATGGTACGTATGATACAGAAGGGATTTGAGAGTATCATATTGGCCTGGGCCGAGTTCTTGGCGTAGAGCATTGCGTTAGACATGGTTATCGGGCGCGTCATGCGTGTTATGCCGCCACGAATACCCACAACGCTGTAAAGCACCACAACAAGCAGAACAATGAGGCGCACAACGACCTGCGGCACGACACCACCCACAAGGCTCTCTACACGATAGTTTCGGCGGTAACCCCACACAAGAGCCACGATGAGCAACAGACCGAGGAGCACGAGGTGGAGATTCTCCCATAGAAATTGGAGAACGAGAATCAAGGTGTTGTCGTTATCGGCAAAGAAGAGCTCGTCGGCCGTGCATCGCTTCTCGGTATAGTGGAAATATACCGTATCGCCCATGTTTGCGGCAACCATAACCGAGGCCGGTATGATAAAGGCGAGGTGCATTGCTTGCTGATAACCTCTCGAAGACCACCACCCATCGGGAATAGGGAGTGCTGCAAGCAGCAGAAAGAGCAACATCGAGTAGATTATCGAGGCGTTATCGAAGAGTAGGCTGCCGCGCCAGAGTGTAGTCACCTCCTCCAAGGCTATATCGCCCACAAGGTCGCTATTGTAGAGGTAGAAGGTGGCATGGCATAGCTGCATCATGGCGTAGAGCAACGCTATGCGCCAAATCGTAATAGCGAGGCGGGTATGCATCACCCTCTCCGCAAGTTCTCGCACCAAACCCTTATGATTGCTCGCCATACTCCCCCCTTATAGCTTATTGACAGCCTCGGCCTTCACGCGGAAGAAGTTTACATCGGCCCCCTCCTCCAACAGGCGATACTCGTGATGATTACCCCACGATGCAGGTCGATCCTTAATCTTGCAATCCTCCTCGGTATCGTTATCTACGTAGTTGCCTATGAGCATCTGCCACTTACGGATACGCTCGGCAGAGGCTTTATAGTAGAGAAGGCCGCTCTTCTCGGCACATATCTCTTTGAGGGCATCGACATATATCGCTCGCAGGTCATCAAAGGCGAGGAGCTTGCCGATAAGTGGTGCCTTGTGCGTATCGCCCCACTCCAACGGCGAATGACGACCCGAATCGCTTTGCACACCACACTGCAACGACGTGCCGAGAGTATTGTCGTAGTCATAGGGCAAGAAGAAGAATTTGTAGTTGTTTGCGTCGGTGCTATTGAAGTAGATGTAGTAGTTGTTGCAGTTGTTCCAATAGTCATCCCACATGCCGACAGCCACATTTGCAGCATAGGTACGCAATAGCAGCTCCACATCGCACACCGAGGTTATCCAATCATAGAAATCCTTACCCTTGCGTTGTGTGAGGTTGCGCGAGAACTCTATAAGTTGTCGGCGTGCCGAGGCGAAATCCTCCTCGTCGCCCTTAAACTCATAGACGTAGTTGGCTCCCGAGTCGTCGTCGTAGTGCATCCATGCGCTCTCTATCTCGTTGTAGTTGAGCGAAGCACCCCACCTACACTTCCAGATATAACCTCCATCGTCGCCAAAGAGCTCTTTACGACGCTTCACAAACTTATCGTCGATGGGCTCTAACATGCTATATACACCATAGTATGCCGGCTTGCTATCTCCCTCGACATGAATCCAAAGACGGCAGTACGAGCTGAAACATGCTGTCCATATGCCGTAGCGACGCATAAGGTCGTAGCAGTAGAGTTCACGACAGTAGGCACTATCATCCTTGAACCACTTGAGATGCAACTTACGGATGTTGTGTAACTCGTGGTCGTCATCCTTCTGGTACTTACGCAGGTTTATCAGGAAGTGGCAGTGATGCCAATCAGCATTATTGGTTTTGTGCATCTCGCCACCATTACCCTCGGGGCGACGACGCGAGGTGTTACCCCTGAGGCGCAAGCCCGCATCCTCGAAGTAGTGCTTCTCGCCCTTCGAGCTAAACTCGGCATTACAGTGTATATACTCCGAGGTGTTGCTGTCGCGGTCGTACTCCTTAAGCAGCCTATTCCACTCGTCGAGCGACACCTCTACATGTATCTCGGGCAGGGCCTCCATGTCGAATACCCAGGCCAGATCCTCAGAGCTCCACGGCTGAGTGCCGTCGTCAGGGGTGTTATCCTCCTCGGGCTCCGATTCATCCTCTGGTTTAGACTCCTCGTCGGTCTGCTCCTCGTCGTTAGGCTCTTCGGGAAGACGGAACTCATTGTCCTCGCAACCGGCAACAAAAAGTGACGTCACAAGCAGAGCCGCCACAAAATATAAAGACCTTCTTATCACAGTTATCACATTTTTATTAGACTCATTTATAGTGATGACAAAGTTACAAAAGAAAATCGAAATAGCCATAATTTAGGTGTCATCTGAACAAACATCCCTAAATTTTGCGATGCAAAGAGGGTCAAAAGAGGAATTTTTATTACCTTTGTAGCATGAGGCGCATTGGAGCTAAAAGATGTCACAACATTTTTCGAAGCCGAGCACACCGTTTTGGTGTTGCTCTAATCGCCGTTGTGGCTATGGTCTTCATAGCCGGCTGCACCTCTACAAATTCGGATTACAAGGAGTTACTTCGCGCCGAGAGCTTGGTGCATAGCGAGCCCGAGGAGGCACTCGAAATTGTGGAGAGCATCTCGCCCGATAGCTTTACGTCGAGGTCTAAATATGCTCACTACGCCCTCGTATATAGCGAGGTATGCTACTACGCCGGTGTGCGTATCGAGAGCGACACGCTGACACGCGCCGCCATGGACTATTTCAGTCGCCACGGAGACAAGAACAACCGCGCCCGCGCCTACTTCTACCACGGACAGGCCAACTACAATATGGAGCAGTTCACCGAGGCTATGTGGGCCTTTATGGAGGCCGAGGAGGTGCTCGAAGATATAGACAACCCCTATCTCGAAGGCTTGGTACATCGCGCCAAGGGCGACATATATGGCATGGGTTGTCTTTACCGCAACGGTTACGACTCCTACGCAGCATCGAAAGAGTGCTTCCAGCGTGCCGAGGCTACTACGGATGTTGCATACGCCGACTATGACTTAGGTCGCTTGGCTATGGCCAAGCGTAACTTCGAAGCCTCGGAGGTCTCATTGACGAGGGCCTATGACTACGCCTTGGAGCACAACGATAAGGGTTTCCTATCGTTAGTTATCTACCATCTCGGCGAATTATATGTTCAGCAGGGCGAGTATGAGAAGTGCGCCGAGGCCCTCTCTCTTTACGAGAAGAGCGAGTGCGATATATACGACCCCTCGCACTACTACTCGCTGATGGCTGTAATCGAGGCTACGCGAGGTAATATCGAGGCTGCACATGACAACCTAAGCCTTGCCGAGGGTAGCGAGCCACGCAACGAGCACCTTATAAGCTATGCCCAGTACTCAGTTCACCGTATTATAGGCGAAAATGACGAAGCCCTGAAATGGCTTGAAGTAACGACACAGCGTCAGGATAAGACAATACTGCAAGTGCTCGAACAACCGGTGCTGAACTACCAGATAGGTGAGCTACAAAGCACCATCGAGAGCAAGGAGCAGAAGGAGAGGTTGCGACTGCTCCTAAACATATTTATATATGTGTCGATACTGCTGTTAATACTTGTTATGACTATCCACACTATTAACCGTATCAAGGCTAAAAACCGAGCCATACAGCACTATATGGATAGTCTGCATGAGCTTCAACTCACAAGGGGCAAGGGTTCGGAGCAGCTCTCCGAGGCCGTTTCGCAACTATACAAGGATAGACTTAACGACCTTAACGACCTCTGCGAGACATATTACGATCATAGCGACACCTCTCGCCATGCTGCCAAGGTCTTCGAACAGGTGCGACGCACCATCGAGTCGATTAAGAGCGACGAGGGGCGACTAAACGAACTTGAATCGCTGGTTAATAAGTGCCGTGACAATATGATGCAGAAGCTACGCGAGCAGTGTCCCAAGCTCAACGAGCGAGAGCTCCGAGTAGCGTTATATAGTTATGCCGGCTTCTCGTCGCGCGCAATTTGCATCTTTATAGAGAGCAATCCCACCGCTCTTTCGAAGGTAAAATACCGTATCAAGACAAAAATTAAAGAGAGCGGTGCTCCCGACGCAGAAATTCTAATCACCGCCATTACCGACATTTAATCGCTGATTATCAACACTTTACAACGAATGTAAAAATTGCACTCGCCAATCGCTGTAACTCATTGATTATCAGGCTTGCGAATTTTTTGTAAAAATCGCTTTTATAATACACTGATTTTCAATGTATTACAAAACGTTCGGGGAAATCTTTTTTGCCATAAAATTTGGTCGCGCAACAGCAATACTCTAAATTTGCATTAGGAAAGGAAGGGGATAGAGGATGAGTTTGAAACCCCAACCGCTGAAATCTGAGGCGTAGAGGAATGTGGTCTTTTTAATAAAACACCGGACTCCGCCGAAGAGAGCCTAAGCAGAGTGTAGGCACGTTGTTTTGACTGAGTTAATAGAGAAAAAATAGCCCGCTTGCGGCAGACTATCGGCCATATGGAGGTAGCTCCGACAAGCAGCGAATACCGAGAGTGTTCGCATGGCAAAATTGGTTAATGAAAATCTTTGTGTGTGTTCGCTAAGGGTGCTCGCTTCCAAAAAGTAGCACCCTTAGTTTTTTTATCTCTATTTAGCCACAGCACTTGCGTTTATATAAATAAGTTTTGTATCTTTGCTGTATATAATATAATGTATAGCTAACAAAACCGACTAATCCAATCAACCATGAAACGCAGTGACCTATACTTCGCCCTTGTTATGTTGGCGATATTTCTACCCTTCTTCCTATCTCCCGAGCTCTACGCATGGTACAAGAGCTTCAATGCCGAGCACGCTATGGTTATGGCATTCCTCAAATTCGCGATACTATCGACACTCGGCGAGATGCTCGGCTGCCGCATATCTACGGGCGAGTACACACATCCCACCTTCGGAGCTATGCCACGCATGGTTGTATGGGGTCTGCTCGGTATGGCAATATCGATGGCCATGACGGTATTCTCGGCAGGAATACCTGCGTTTATTACCAATATGGGCGGAGGCTCGCTTGTCGCCGAGTTCTACGCCGAGGGTATTTCATTGGGTAAGTTTATCGTAGCCCTCTCGATATCGGTTATGATGAACACCTTCTTCGCACCCGTCTTTATGACCTTCCACAAGATCACCGACGCCCATATCGCCGAGTGCGGAGGGTCGCTACGGGCTCTTATAACCCCTATACCTATGCAGCGGCTTATCAAGTCGATAAATTGGGATGTACAGTGGGGCTTCATCTTCAAGAAGACAATACCGCTCTTTTGGTATCCCGCCCACACTATTACATTTATGCTCCCGGGCGAGCTACGCGTACTCTTCGCAGCACTTCTCGGCGTAGCCCTCGGCGTGATACTCGCAATAGGCCTCAAAAAGAAGTAGTTCAAACAGCTGATTTTCAGGGCGTATAAGCACGCCTTATCAAAGCATAAGAAAAGATGAAGGAAAACCTATTGCAGAATAGAAAAAAGCCTCTATATTTGCACCAGAAACAATAAGAAACCAATAAAAACAGACAATAATTAACACCTTAAAAACTTAAAGATTATGGCAAAGAAGTTCATTTGTTCAGTATGCGGATATATTCACGAGGGTAACGAGGCACCCGATCAGTGTCCTCTTTGCAAGGTAAGCAAGGATAAGTTCAACGAGATGGCCGAGGAGAATAAGGCTCTTGAGTTTGTTACAGAGCACCACATCGGCGATGGCAAGGTTGATCACCCCGAGATTTTGGAGGGTCTTAACAACCACTTCATGGGCGAGTGCACTGAGGTAGGTATGTACCTTGCTATGAGCCGTCAGGCCGACCGCGAGGGTTATCCCGAGATTGCCGAGGCCTTCAAGCGTTACGCCTTTGAGGAGGCAGAGCACGCATCGAAGTTTGCAGAGTTGCTCGGCGACTGCGTGTGGGATACCAAAACCAACCTTGAGAAGCGAATGAATGCCGAGAGCGGTGCATGTGCCGACAAGATGCGTATCGCAGCATTGGCTAAGCAGAACAACTTCGACGCTATCCACGATACCGTACACGAGATGGCTAAGGATGAGGCTCGCCACGGCAAGGGCTTCGAGGGCTTGTACAACCGCTACTTCAAGTAAGCAATAAGTTTTCTAATGCAACAATTATGGGCGACCTTCAATGAAGGCCGCCCATAACTATATGGTAGATGTTATAGACTAATATTGAACATTCTGATAGATATAAGACCATCCAGCAAATCTAACATCAACAGATATCTTATCGCCAAGAACTGTCTCACCCTCGTTGCCATCCTCCTGATCGGGAGCAACAACACCTAAGCCCTCGCTGAAATCGCAGTTGTATGTATATTTGTAACCGGCTGCCCAGTTGAAACCAACCGAAAGAGCTATCCAACCATATTCATCTCCGTTTGTGGGATAAATCTTCGAGCCCGAAGCTGTAACAGCCTGAACATAGAAGGCGATATAAGTACCATTGGGATCAGATGTGGGCTCAGAAGGCTCTGTGGGCTCAGAAGGCTCAGCATTAACAGCAATACCCCAAGGCAATCTCGACTGTGGGATAAGCATTGCATTACCACCGTTACCCATCAACGATACATTGTCATTGCCCAAAGTGATAGCCTGGTCGAGAGTGACCTCGTAAGATGTCAATACGTTGCTTGGTGTCCAATTACTCATAGGAGCAACAAAGTCGAAATCACCCGAAGCGACAACATTCTTCAAGCGTACAGCCTTAACCTTAACCACATATCCTGAATTACTATTCTTACCATAGATAGCAACCTGCGAGAGTTGGTGCTTAAACTCGAGCTCTACGCCATTGGCACTCTCCTCCTTATTGGAAACAGCAACAGCAGTAACAAGGTCTATCTGATCAGCAATAGTGGCAGCAGGTGTAAAGTCGGAAATGACCTTAGCATTATTGTCAATGCTGACACCATCAATCTCGGGATAGTAGGCAAAGAATGTCAAATCCTCGTCGGCAGGCCAATAGTAATCGGTCTCCGACTCGAAACACGAAGTTTCATTGTTCAGGGTGAATGTATCGTTAAAGTAGGTCTCGCCGCTCTCATACAAAGCTACAGCCGAAAACTCGGTTAGGTCGGCCAAGACAAGCTCCGTAGCACGGGTATCAATTGCCGAACGGAACTCGATAGCCGAACCATTATTTGCTTGGATCACATAATCCTTATTACACGACACCATAGCCAGCAGGGCTAATGATATCAGATATAAACTCTTTTTCATAGTATCTTCAAATTTTATCAATATATAATAACCAATATCAGCCACTGTGGTTAGTTGGAACCTACAATATCGATAGTATATTTAATTGTCATTACCTCCTCGTATTCAATGCGATCGTTGCCACGATATTCGTAGCCATTGTAGGAGTTTGTAATGGTCGCATTACCCTGCTGACTCTCCGATGCGGGGATAATCTCCTCGATATGTGGTGCTGGGCTGTAATCGCTCTCATCCAAAGAACCTACCTCTGCACTGTCGTCACGATAGCAATCTATCAAGATATAATTATCATCGTTTACAAGATAATCGACAGCTGCCCTCTGGCCTGTTCTCGGGTCTTTAATCCAAAGCTTCTTTCCGTCGAGAATCGAGATATCGGCAAAATTATCAATCTGAGCACCGATTACATCGATATCCTCAGATTCGATTTCACGCACAGTCTCAATAACCACACGCTCACCTGCATCGTCGAGCGTGTAGTATGTACAGTCAATCCAGAAGTGATAGGCCTTCCATTCGCCAATCATATTGGGATTAACAACCAAATTCTCGACACCCTCGTCCATCTCAGACAACGAAGCCTTCAGCTTGATTACAGCGTCGCCAAGAACAACCTCACCACTGTTATCCTCATCGGGATCGCCATATCCTGCACCATTTGTAAAGTCCAAAGTGTAGCTGTAGCGATATCCACCAAGCCACTTACCAGCACTTACGCCTGCGTTTGCATCAACACTCAGCGGAATAGCTACCCAACCAAATCCATCGGTCTCGGGGAATACGCGAACACCATCCGTTGTAGTGATGCGCACATTTACCGAGAGGTATGCGCCACCATTCTCGTTTGTGGGGTCGTTCTCGGGGTCCCAAGGTGTAATATCCTGCGGGAGCATAAAGATATAGTTGTAATCCTCGTAGTCATTGAGGTTGGGAAGCGTACCCAACAAACGCTGAGTACCATACTTATCGACAACGACAATATCCTCCTCCTCGTGACTCATAGAATATACCGGCTTGGTAGCATCGTTTGCGACAACCCAATCGTTTGTACGGATATCTGCCAAATCACCCTTGTTGTAAACACCACCGAGACGTACACCGGCAATCTCGTAGATATAATCAGATGATGTTCTCGCCTGAACCTCAATCATAGAGAGCTTGTGCGAGAATGTCAATGGCACATCGGCCTGAGCTTCGAGACCCTCGCCCTCGCCATTGTTATAGGCAAAGACCAGATCCTTCTGCGTGATGATATCCTCATCAACAACAAATCCCTTGATGCTCTTCTCGTTGTGGTTGATGGTTACTGTAGCGTTACCCATCTCCTCGACACTTGGCGCATAGGCGTAGAACTCCAAACGGCGATCATCGCCCGGCCAATAATACTCGGGAGTAGAGCTATAACCGTCATAACCCACCAATAGGAACATAACATCTTCGAAGTACGACTCCTCGGCTCCCGTCTCCAAAGCTGTAACGTAGAACGATTGCAACGAGGTTCTTTCAACCTCGAGACCTCTGGTATCTACGGCTGTTCTAAAGCCGATAGCCTCTCCTCGATTAGTAGCCACCACTTCATCCTTCATGCAGGATGTGGCTACCACCAGCATTGCAAAGCAAGCTAAAAATAAAAACTTTCTCATAGTAGATAGTTTAAAAGGTTAATAAAATAATTTAAGTTTCAATAATTTACATTGTTAAGTCTATATTTACCGATGTCCAATCATCAACCGAAGGGACAAAGCCTCCACCACCTGTAATGTCTTCAATATCGGGAATATCTAAGCCATCCAAAATAATCTCTATATGCATCTGATCGTCGCACTCGTGAACATAGTCTGTAACGTCGTATTGGTAGTGCCACTGACTACCATCTTCAAGGACCATATATAGGTCTAAGTAGTGTTTCTCGTCGCCACTTGCGCAATCCCCAAAGGTGTTGAGCTGTGCCGATAGCTCCGATTCATCCTCCGATATATATACCGAAAAGGGGATTGTCACACACCTATCGCTCTCACGGCCATCTGCGGCCATTATACCCTCCGTAAATCCGGATAATGTACCCATTATCGCCACTACATGACTAACATTCTGCACATTAAGGATTTTGATGGTTACGGGGATAACCGACAACTCCGGTGCTATAGTTATGGTATTACGCTCAATATCAACCTCCAAGTCGAGCTCTCTACCGCTCCATAACATCTCCGGCACACGCACCATACGCTGCTGCTCGGGATTTGGCAGAGTCGATAGCTCAAAAGTGCCCATACCATAACCTGTTGAGAAGTTTATAGTCTCAGCATCCTTTGTTGTGATAAGGAATGTGGATAGTTGCTCCTTATCACGACACTCAATATTTCGGGTATCGCTATTTAGCGACACCGCACTATATCTACCCGGCGCAATCCTTATTCTACCACCATTACACCCCGTAAACTCGTATCGCTGAGGCTTTGTTCCCTCCTCTGAGAATAGGTATAGCGACATCGTTTCGGGTGATGCATCCTGCGCATTACTCCAATCAAACACTACATCCACTTCGATAATATGGCTATGGTCATAGCACAACTCTTTATGGTTGCACGCCGCCAATACGAAGATCGACAAAAGAGCGATTATGTAGCCTGCGAGCCTCATTTTCGCCCTCCTTTCTTACCGCCAAACCTCCACACGAGCGACACCTCAGCCTTTGTTGGGCCAAAGTAATCTCTATGACGAGTATCTATCCATACATAACAGTCATCTTGTCGCTCGTAACGCTTATACTCGTTCGAGAGGTAGCCTACACCAAGCGAAAAATCAATAGACAACGACTCTCCTATCGGCAGCGAGTAGCCATACTCCACGCCTACGGCATAACCCCATCTTTCGGCCAACTCTCCTATGCGGTTTTTTCCAAATAGAAAGTCGTAGGTCATCATCTGAGCATATACTCCCACATGATGCCCCGATAGCGGACTCTGCTTGGCTCGCTTACCAAACCAGCGGCGTAGCGAGAGATCGCCTCCATATAGGCGATGATACCAATCTACCGACTCGCTACTCCACCACGCATATTGCCAATTTGCTGCAATGCTCCACTGCCCGCCTATGCATAATTCAGCACCGATATTTGGAGTCAGAGCCAAAAGGTAGAGCACGTTTGTTTTGAGCGCGAAATATAGAGGGGGCAGACTCCTTGAGTCGGCGGACTTGTCGCTCGGGATGTTACTCTCCGTGCTGTCGGCCACACCATCTGGCTCCGCATCACCCCGCAGCATTGCAATAGGCGTTGCCTGCGACATAGCGACATCGTAAAGGCCCTTGGCATGCAAAATATCTGTTGCAGAAGATGTTGCCGATATTGTAGGCAGTGTAATAAGCAGAATATCTATCTGCGCATCGGCATAGCGCAGCTGTGGGAAGATGTTATCCAGCAACCAAAGATAGGGCCTACCATGGCGTAGCTCCATAAGTCTTTGCAGACGCAGACTTACAACCCCTTTCGGGCTCTCGGCATACTCGGGTGTAGTGCGCAGAAGCTCTAATACCTCATCTTTATATGGTACTTGATTGCTCTGCTCGACAAGAGCAATGAGCCCATCCCAATCGATGTGCGCAAAGTCGATGGTATATTCTATAGGAGTTGAGATGTTGCTATCTATCCACTCTACGATAGCGTTAGCTCGCTGCTTAACAATACGGCGATTTACCCTGTCGAGGCCCTCGGGCGAGGCCGCAGCAACAATGCGCAACCCTACTTTGTGCAGCGTGCTGTCTCGCTCTATCTTGCGAGCAACCTCTATAAATCTTTGTAGCGACGATGAATTATCCCCGAAATTATCATCTATACGGACTGAACCCTGCCTGAAATAGACTTTTACAGACTCGTCTGGAAGGTGTGGCTCTTGGGCAAAAGAGACTTCTATAGAGATGCTTAGCACCGCTACAATCCATAGAAGTAATATCAAGATATTTGTTCTCATGTTACCCAATATCATTGAGGCATCCACACTACACCTAACGCCTCATTATCATCATGCCCATTTGTTAAAAATAAGTCTGTTTTTGTATGCTAAACAATTATATATCAACACAGTACCCATAAATGAAGGGTGCACGGCTCGACGCCTACTCACAACTCTATTTACAATCGAATGTTTAATAAACAGAAAGTGTGGGTTTGTTTGCGTCTATTTAATCGAAGGTTGTGGGAAGAGCTAAGAGTAATAAACGATACGATGCCCCACACCTGGATAGTATGGGTATCTGCACAAAAAGCATGCGCAACCACACAACTATACAAGAAATGAGTGCTGCTGGTCTATTCCACTCTCTTGAAAACTTCCACATTTTCGATTAGGAACAAAGCGAAAACACTTTCAATATGTCACTATTTTTTACGAAATAGCTCACAAATTTAAGAAAAAAATTTGAAACGAACAACACTTTATCGGGGCACGAACCAAATTTAAGAAAAATTTTGAAGCACTAAAAACTCTCACTGCGTAGGGCGTACTCAATGTTTTTGGAGCGGTCAGCGATGCTGTGATGGCCTTCTAAGTAGGATTTTTTGGGAAATTATTGAGTAATCGCAGTTACGCTTCGCGTGGATATAGGTGAGTACTGCCCGCGGCCTTGGAGGCCTTGGAGGATTTTTTTTGGGGGGGTATGTAGGTTATGTAGGTTAGATGGGTTAGATGGGCTACATGGGTACATGGGGTAAATGCCCATCTGACCTACCTGACCCACCTGACCCAAACTAACTAACTAACTAACAAAAAACAGCATGGGTATCTTTTTTAATACCCATGCAGAAGTGTGTGCTATTTGGGTGGTGCTTTAGGTATGATTGGGTACACTTCGCTTGAGATGTTCTGTGGATTACACGGGCTACATTGGTTACGTGGGTTGCATGGGGTAAATGCCTGTCTGACCCACCAGACCCGTCTGACCCATCTGAACTATCTGACCCAAAAACACCCCTCCCCAAACAAAAAAACAGCGAGGCCGACCAAAAATCAACTTTGGTCGGCCTCGCCATATCAATACTCTATACTAATACAAAGCTCCTGTATATACACCCTTGTAGGTGTTGCTACCATCGCTTAACTCGAAGCGTACCGTGTAGTTATTGTCACCGCCCTCAACTGTTACACTACCAGATGTGATTGCAAAACCATTTACCTTGGTAGATACGTTCTCGCAATAGTTAGCGGTAGTCTCATAAACCCAATCTGCTACGGGGTATGTGCCAGCAGCCAACGCATCGGCCTTTGTTGCGCCAAGCATGTGCAAGTAAATTGCTACCTCATTGCCACCCATTGATTCTCCTCGTATAACCTTACAATCATCGAACGATGAGGTAATAGCAAAGCTATTCCAATCTGTTATCTCGTCTGTTGGGTCTTCCCAACGGAAGCCTTCAACATGGCCATTCCACTCGAATAAGACGTTCACATCAACCGTGCGACCCGTCTCATCGTCTATCTGCTTCGATACTAAGTATCCTGAGATAGCTGCGGTCTGCGTTGCCTCATCAACAGCAATGGTCAGCTCACAATCCTCAATAGCCTCTTTGATGATTGTGTTATAACGATAAACGCTATTAGACCACTCGCCAGAATCAGTGTTTACCGTACCGGGGAGTATTCCGTTGGAATTAAGCGTGCTATATGTGCCAGATGTAATATACTTCATATTAGCACTTCCCATCTCCACGGTAATCTGTGTCACAGGCTCACCCATAGTATAATCCTTTTCGATTAAGATAAGATCCCAAATCTTACCACCCGTACGCATCGATGCCGATACGCCGACAACATTCATCACAACATCATCGGGGGCAGCCTCACCAGCGTCGTTGAGCTTGCCGACATACTCAATCATATACTTGTAGCCCGTTTCGCGATGAACAAGCGTCAGCTGGATAGTATAAACATCACCCGAAGCCGTAACCTTTGCACTACCATCCGAGATAGGCACTATATCGTCGCTACCACCCAACGTAAACGAGCGTGTAGTGAAGTTCGTAGCATCGCTGTTAGAGAACCACATGGTACTCTTCCATGCATACTCTCCCGTTGCGAGGCTGCTCTCCGTAGTGACACTTGTCGGGAAGTGAACGTCGATAGTGAAGCCATCGCCCGATACAACATACTTGTTACCATAGTTTGAGAGGCCGCTCCACAACCACTTTGTAGCGATATGCGTAGGCTCGCCACCAAAGAGGGTAGCGTCGCAGTGAATTTGCAACGTCGCAGAGTCATCCATAACGAGCTCTATCTCTATATCGCCTCTACCCATGACAAGCATGCTTCCCGACTCGACACTATTCGAGATTCCGACAACAGAGATATTATCGGTGGTAAACGACGCTGCGCTATTGTAACCGCCAAAGAGGTTGATGGGGACCCAAGTGTATGCTCCCGCCATGATTTGGTAGGCATCACTCTCCACAAAACTACTATCTACATACAAATCCAACGAACATGAGTCACAGCTGAGGTGATACTTGTATGCATCGGTAGTGTAGTCGTACTCTGAATATTCGAATGATGTGATATCGACATCGACAACCACCTTCTCCTCGCCCTTGACGTGCGACACATAGCGTGCCTTACCACCCTGTGCCGTGCCATTATACGACGAACGCTGAACATGGATAGTGATAGTATCGCCCTCGGCAACACCCGACTCGCCCCAATAGTAGCTCTCGCCATCGGGGCTGTATAGACCATAGATATAGACCGTGCCGGTGCTATCGGTAAGGTCGAAGTTGCCATAATAGGTGCTTACAACATCGGTAATCTCGCCCGTGAGCTCGTAGTAGGTCTCGCCATCCTCCTTAGCAAGGAATTCAGCAACCGTAAGCTTCTCGAACTCGGCTGAGCTAAAAGCAACAATCTGAGAGGCATAGTCTGCCCAACCATCGGCCACAACATACTCCTCCAAAGAGTCTGTTGGCACATAGATTATTCGATTTGCGTTGTTAAAGTCGAAAGCTCCCCAGCTATTATCTCCATAGAGTGCCGCAGGAGGCGTTGTAGGCAAGCAATATACCGCCTTTAACGATGTACACTCGTTGAAGGCATCACCCTCGATCTGCTCAACGCTCGATGGTATAGTCACATCTTCGAGTTTCGAGCCCTTGAAAAAGGCGTATGACTCGACAGTTGTCACTCCCTCGGGGATGGCGTAGCTCTTAACAGCCGCACCTATAGCATAGGCTACAAAGGTGTTATCCACAACAAGAGCATAGCCATCATAGGTAGCAAACTTTCCACTGAACGACTCCAACGCACGACAGTTTCTAAATGCCGACTCTCCAACAATATTTACACTCTCGGGGATAGTCACGCTCTTCAACGCGATACAATCAGCAAAGGCACTATCGCCAATCTCTGTTACAGGCCTATCGAAGAGCAGGTAACCCTCGCCCGTCTTAGAGTTCCAATAGCTTGTCTGGTACTCGGCATCGAACGCACTCTGATAGATCGGTATTACGCACTCTGTTGCGGTGTAGAATATCTTGTGGTTATCATCACCATCGGGGACAACCTCGCCTCGCTCGAAATCGTATCCCACAAGCTCTGAGCTATACATCGACCAACCGTAGGCCTCGCGATACTCCGATAACGACTCGAAAGGCACATATATCCGTAGTTCGCTGCTACAACCATCGAACGCCGACCATGAATCAACGCTTCCCGAAGATAACACCGGAGGCGTCTGCGCCTTGCAATAGACCTCTTTGAGGTTACCGCAATTCGAGAATAGATATTGGCCAACACTTCCTACGCTCGCAGGAATAGTTACCCTCTCCAACTGATAACAATCCATGAAGGCCTTGGCCTCGATAGAGTACAAACCATCATTTAGAATTATCTCGGTGAGAGCATCGCAACCCATAAATGTCTGTGTACGAATAATCTCAACCGAGCTCGGGACATCTACACGCCTCAAGTTATCGCAATCCATAAATGCAGAATCGCCAATCTTATTAAGAGTCTCGGGAAGATCCAACTCCTCCAAAAAGCTACACTTGGCAAAGGCTCTCTCGCCAATGACATCTACGCGACTAAACTCCACTTTTCGAAGATTAGAACAACGCTCGAACGCACAATTCTTAATCTCGTTTACTCCATCGGAGATTATTACCTCGGTAAGCTCGTTACACCCATAGAAGGCATACTCGCCAATAGACAACACCTGATTGGGTATAGTGTAGCTATGCATATACTTTGGAGCATAGGCACAAAGCTCGCCATCGATAATGATAACTCGGCCATCATCCGAGGCTACATCGCCCTTGAACTGTTTTAGATTCTCACAGCCATAGAAAGCCAACTTCTCAACACTCCTAATCGAAGCGGGGAGATATACCATCTCCAACTGTGGGTACTCATTAAAGGCCCCCTCCTTGATTGTAGTTACCGTACCTGCGAACTTAACTCTGAAATACTCGCCATCAAATAAGACATCATCGATGGTTGAGTTAAAATGCGAGCCACTCAACGACAGGGCCGAGTTGTCTATAGTCCTATACCAAATCTCGTTATTCAGAGGAGCAGTACTTAGATCGTTGTTAATAGGTTCGTCGTAAAGTTCCTGACACGCAACAACTCCAAACAGGGAGATTAGTGCACAGATTAAAAGTCTCTTCATTGTTATTGTGTGTTTATTTCTCTCGTGTTACTCGAAATATGTCTCCTGTGAGCCACTATGACGGCCATCGATATATATATCGACCTTGTATGTACCCTTCTCGAAGGCAGCACCATCATAGAAGATGCTTACGGGCACAGATTGGTTCTCGTAATCAACCTTACGCACCGCCGAGGCTACCATATCCTCGCCCTCAAAGGGGAAGAATATCATCTCGGCAGGCGAGAGTACATAGCCATCGGGGCTTGTGATACAGATATATATCGACTTCTCTCCGGGCTCGGCAAGTTCGTTTGCCGTAAGCTCGAAATCTACTCTGAGGCGCGTTGCCTGCTTGATGCGCTTAACAACCTTGCTTCGGTCATTGAGAGCCACCATACGGATACCACCGGCACGAATTACCGCACCGATACGGACCTTTGTTCCAAGCTCGTCGGCCCTCTCCTCGGCAACATCGGCGCGCATCTGAGCGGTGCTTATCTCCTTCTTGTAGGCTACATTTTGGGCCTGAAGCGTGTTGTTTATCGTGTTTAGCGAGTCTATCTGTCGCAGATAGCCCTTCATTACGTTACGCAACGTATTGACCTCCTTCTTGTACTTGGCCAACTGCTCGTAGTTGTATGTCTTCTCCCTCTGCAACTGCTCCAACATCACCACAGCCTCCTGATACTTAACCATCATCGTATCGTTCTTATCCTTGAGGTCTTCGAGTTCGGCAACAAGGCTCTCGGCATCGTGCTGAAGCATGGTATTCTGCTCCTCGAAGAGTTTACGCGCCGACTCAACAATGGCATAATCCTCCTCGATAGCCTTAACCTTTAAGCCCCATGTAATTGTGAAAAAGAGCGCAGGGATAAGAAGTATAACGGCGATGATAAGTGCCGTACGGAAGCCCTTTATCGAGCGTTCGCTACGCGACAACTCCTCCTCGTAGTCTTCGATTCTATGGTCATACTGCGACGCGTGAGGCTCCTCGGCTACGCGCACCTCGGCGCGCTGCTCGCCTCCCTCGTCGTCAGTCTCAACCGCGCTATCACACTCTGTTTCAACAGGGTTTACCTCCTCCTGCTCACCGCTTAATCTATCGTTGAGCGTCTGACGGCTCTGCTGCTCGGCTAATATGTCGTTGAGAGTCTTTGGCTGCGTATCCCCCCCGCTTGCGGGCTGCTCTGGGAGCTCCTGGGCGATAAGCTCTCCACATATAGGACACGCCTTAGCCCTGCTTGAAGCAAGGTTACCACACTTCTTACATCTGATAAGTGCCATATCTTCGGTAATTTACTTTTAGATAATTAACGTACAAAGATAAGGCTTTTTTTCGAGAATTGAAATAGGAGTTACGATATATCCGAAAAATCGATATGCTCGCGACGACGATGTCTATCCCTAAGCTCACGAAGAGCGATGTTTTCGGGTCGTTGTAACTGTGGATCGGCCTCCAAGATAGCGAGGGCCTCGTTGCGCGTGAGTTCCATAATCTGAGTATCGGTAGCAAGGTTAGCTATGCGCAGGTCGAAGGCCTCGCCACTCTGCTGAGTACCGTGTATATCGCCCGCCCCGCGCAGTTTGAGGTCGAGCTCCGAGAGGCGGAAGCCGTCGTTGGTCTCGCACATAGCATCGAGTCTTGCACGACTCTCCTTCGAGAGCTTATCGCCCGACATCAGGATACAGTACGACTGCTCGCCGCCACGCCCCACACGACCGCGTAGCTGGTGGAGTTGCGAGAGGCCGAATCTCTCGGCCGACTCTATTACCATTACCGTAGCATTTGGCACATCGACACCTACCTCGATAACCGAGGTGGCGATAAGAATATCGGCCTCGCCACGCTTGAACTGCATCATTGCCGCATCCTTATCCTCGGGGCGCATCTTACCATGAACAACCGCTATGCGGTAGTCGGGCAACGGAAAGTCTCTCGATATCGACTCGTAGCCATCGTAGAGATCTTTATAGTCGAGGGCCTCGGACTCTTTGATAAGCGGATATACGATATAGACCTGTCGCCCCTTGGCTATCTCGCCACGCAAGAAGCCAAACATCTTCAAGCGCAACGAATCGGTGAAGCGGTACGTGCGCACGGGTTGTCGCCCCGGAGGTAGCTCGTCAATCACCGAGACCTCCAAGTCGCCATAGAGCGTCATAGCCAACGTTCGAGGTATAGGCGTGGCGGTCATCACAAGGATATGCGGCGGTTGGGAGTTTTTAGTCCAAAGTTTGGCACGTTGCTCCACACCAAAACGGTGTTGTTCGTCGATTACAACATAACCTAAATTTGCGAACTGCACCCTATCCTCGATAAGGGCGTGTGTGCCTATGAGTATATCGACCTCGCCCGAGAGAGTGCCCTCCAAGGCCTCGCGTCGCTCCCGACTCTTCGACGAGCCCGTAAGAATAGCTATTCGCACATTTAAGCCCTCGGCATAACGCTGCATCGAGGCGTAGTGTTGGCGTGCAAGAATCTCGGTCGGAGCCATGATACATGCCTGAAAGCCATTATCTTTGGCAAGGAGCATCGACATAAAGGCGACCATCGTCTTGCCGCTACCCACATCGCCCTGCAAGAGGCGGTTCATCTGTCGGCCCGAAATCATATCGGCGCGTATCTCCTTGATTACTCGCTGCTGAGCCCCCGTGAGCGGAAATGGAAGTTTATCGCGATAGAATCGGTTGAAGGCCTCGCCCACACGCGGAAAGATGAAGCCACAGGCGCGGTTATGACGTGCCGAGCGACGAGCCTGAATGGTGAGCTGCACGCCGAGCAACTCGTCGTATTTAAGGCGATATTGCGCTGCTCGCAGCTTCTCGGCCGACTGCGGAAAGTGGATGTTATATATAGCCTCACGAAGAGGCATAAGGCCATTGCGACGTCGCATATCCTCGGCCAGCGGATCGGCAAAGGCCTGAGGATCGTTAGTAACCAACTGCCACGCATTCTGTACGATGGTCTGCATGCTCTTTGTGCCTATCGCCTGAGATAGTTTCTCGGTCGTAGAGTATATACCCTGAAAACCGCTCTCGCTGCGCCGCGACAGAGCCTGCTCGACAAGCTCAACCTCGGGGTGTACCATGCTCATACGACCACGATAGAACGAGGGGCGGCCAAAGATGATATACTCGCGACCTATCTCTACTCTCTTCTCGATCCACTTGACACCATGAAACCACAACAGCTCGGCACTGCCTGATGCGTCGTTAATCTCGACCGTAAAACGTCGTTTGGGGCCATCGCCCGAGAAGGCCTTGCCTACAATACGACAGCGCAGCTGTATGTAGCTGCTCTCCATCGACTCATCTACCTCGCTGATACTCACTACGCGAGTGCGGTCAATATAGCGGTACGGAAAACGCATCAACAGGTCGCCCACGGTGCGCACGCCGACCTCGCGAGAGAGAAGACGCGAACGCGCCTCACCCACGCCACCGACATACTTCACCTCGCGCGAAAGCAGATCCGTAGCCATACCGCTCTAAGCCTATATTACCGAAATAGAGTGTACCGGAGCTATACGGCGTAATCGCTCAGCACCACCCAACTCGCCAAGCTCAACGATAAATACAAACTCCTTGACTCGAACGCCGTACTCCTTGCCATCGCGCACCACACGCAGGGCATTGAGCGAGGCTGCAAGGCCCTCGGCAGTACCTCCCGTAGCCAAGACATCGTCTAAGATGGTAAGCTCGATATAGTCGCCCGTAGGCTCTCCCGCAGCGATATCGCTGAGACGGTAGTAGAGCTTATCGCAGCCATACTCCTTTTCGATCAGTACCTCACGCAAATCTCCTTCGGCAAAGGGGAGCTTACCACTCTTACGCACCGAGACAATACTCTTAACGCGCTCCGAAGTGCAGAGCAGAGGGGCAGCAAAGAGGAAGCCGCGAGCCTCGGGGGCTACGATATTGGGAGCTGTGCACTGCTCGCCAAGAAGGGTCATAAGACGGTTGAATACGGCCTTATCCTGCAAATATGGCATGATATCAACAAAGTTGATACCCTCCTTAGGGAAATCCTTGTAGAATTTGAGAACTTTATCCATTGTTAATCTGTTTTGATATCGTATCTGCAAAGTTAGTAATTTTTTCGTAAGCCTAAAATCCAACTCGATGGAATTTAACCTTTAAGCCATGTGTGACGCGCAACACTATAAATAGGCACAAAGGGCAGAATCAAGGGTGTGCGACGGATATAGGCCTCAAATTCGGGGTCGCCACCATAGCTCTCCTGCTGGCGCAACTCCAAACGACGCGCACCGCTGAACATCACATAGACGATGCCGATATAACCGAACGAAGCGATAACCCACTGCCACACAGTGCAGCATGCACCGAAGCAGAGGATGAAACTGCCTGTCCACATAAGCACCTCGCCAAAGTAGTTGGGGCAGCGAACGATACGATACAGGCCGTGCGAGACGAAACGGCCGGCATTAACCCTCTTAGCAGCACTCTTCTGCGCATCGGCAACAGCCTCGATGACTACACCCAAGGTAACCACAGCCGCAGCTATCCAACTACAAACAGGGCATACTGCCGCCCCCTCGCCAAGATTGTAGAGGTAGAACGTGGCAGGACTTATCTGACCGACATAGAGCAGAGCACACGATATCCATATCATGAACATCGCAAAGATCGGTTTACGTTTGGTATTCTCGGGCTGATAGAGAATCTTCTTGTACGATGCCGATTTTCGCTCGCGTATAAGCAGGTATAGAGCCAAGCGTATGCCATAGACAAAGAGCATGGCACATAGTAGCGCGATAGGCAAGGTAAGCTCCTCGGCAAAGATAACCACAGTAGCTACCGACAAAGCCGATATAGCGAAGCCATATCCTATGCTGAAGAAGTAGATAAAATAGAACCAGCCGACAGCTGACACGGCAAACGAGATTGCCAAAAGAGTAAGTAAATAGCTCATAATCGATATGTTTTATTGGTTTTAACACTCTATTTAACAGTTACATGCGGAATATCGCTCCAACGTGTTGTATAGTGTGGCGAACGTCGCTCACTCGCACTCTTAATATCGCCACTACCCTGCACCGCAAGCCTCACAGCACCTCGGCCATAGGTGCTATTGAGCGCATCGACAACCGAGGATAGCCGCTGCTCCCTCGCTATTGCCTTGCCATCGTCAAATAGCGAGTGCATGACTCCGTTAGCGGGTATTAGGCGGGTAACTACCACCCCGGCCTTCTTGTAGCCATAGCCACGTCGATAGAGCTCGCGCGCCGCAGCCACGGCATGCGCCACAATAACACGATGGTCGTTTGTAGCCATAGGGAGCTCTACAAGTTGGTTGCCATAGGTCTGCAGAGCGTACTCCTTGAAGCGGTTGGTGAAGGCAAAGACTAACATCTCCGAGGTTACACTCCTCTGCTTGCGCAGCTTCTCGGCCACCGACAAGGCGAAGTTAGCCACCTGCTCGGTAAGCTCGCCGATATCGGTTATCTCCTCGGCAAAGCTACGCGACACACATATCGAGTGCTTGGGCTCGAAGCCATCCTCAAACTCGATACATGGTGTACCCCGCAACTCACGCCACGTTCTTACGCCCGTGATACCCGACATGTTCCTTACCGTTGCCTCCGAGAGCTGTGTATAGTCGTAGGCCGTAGCCACACCCATAGCTTTAAGTCGTGGCGTAAGGCGACGACCGATACCCCACACATCCTCTATCGGGAATTTACGCAACACCTTCTCGACATCCTCGGGGCGGTGCATATAGCATCCACCGCACAGCTTGGGGTATTGCTTGCAGAGCTTCGACGCTATCTTTGCGAGGGTCTTTGTCGGGGCAATACCCACAGAGACAGGGATAGAGGTCTGCTTCATACACTCCCTCGATATCTCCTTGGCGTAGCTATCAAAGTCGATACCCTCCATACCTCGCAAATCGAGAAAGGCCTCGTCGATAGAATAGACCTCGATGGCCGGAGCATACTCCTCCAATACCCAGCGCACGCGCTGCGACATATCGCCATAGAGTGCCATATTACCCGAAAAGACCGCCACGTTGTGCCTTTCGACAATATCGCGAATCTTGAAGAAGGGGTCTCCCATCTTTATACCGAGAGCCTTAGCCTCATTTGAGCGTGCCACAGCACAGCCATCGTTGTTCGAGAGAACAATGACGGGCCGACCCTGCAAATCGGGGCGGAACACACGCTCACACGAGGCGTAGAAGTTGTTGCAATCGGCAAGGGCAAACATCGGCTACATCTTCTTTATGGTGTAGGTTACAACACCCCAGATAAGAAACTGATTCTCGGCAGTTATCTCGATGGGGCGATACTTCGTATTTAGCTCGTTGGCGGGCATAAGACGCACCTTACCATCGAGCATCTCCACTCGCTTGACTGTATATTCGCCATCGATATAGCATACCGCCTTACAGTTGTTGTAGGGCTCGACAGCCCTATCGACGATGATAATATCGCCATCATCCATCGCCTCATCGACCATCGACACACCATCAATACGGAAAAAGAAGGTCGAGGCCTTGTGTCTAACAAGCAGCTTCACAAGGTCGAGTTTCTCACGTATATCCTCGGCAGGCGAGGGAAACCCCGCCTTAACATCGCCCATAACCAAACTCTCGAACGACGACGAGTCATCTATTGCATAGGGTATCATCTTCTCCATAGCCCCTCAAACGCTTAATCGCGATACATACGCGTACCAACAAACTCTCGCGGCATGGTTAGCTCGCTCGCCTCGCACCGCGCAGCAAAGGCCCTTGTCGAAGTCTCCGACTGGGCTATCTTCTTACCCGTAATCGAAGCCACAGCCGTAGCAAGTCCTATGTCGTGTGACACATCACCCCACGAGGTTCGAGGTAGGGGGTAGAACTCGTCGCTTACGCCATAGCTATTCTCCGTCGTAAGATCTACATCGGGGATTATACCCTCGCCATAGCCACCAAAGCCCTCGCTGTTGTAGCACATGAAGGTTATGGGGGCATACTCCAGATAGATATCCCCTATCGTGCAACGCGTAACATCCATACCACAGTTTTTACCCTCGGTAGTGCGCCCTATAAGCGTCACAGGAAGTCCCGCACCACGCAGACCGACAACGACCATCTCCGAGGCCGAGGCGCTGTAATGCGAGCAGATAACCGTAATCTTGTCGAGCCCCAACGAGGCTGTTGTAGGCTCTACCAGACAGAACGACGAGCTGTTATCGACAATATTTTTTGGGTTGCGGCGAAGCTCGAAGAGAAGTTCGCCCTCTCTTGCATTACCCATGATTGCCGAACAGAGCAGCGTGGCACTCGCCACCGAGCCTCCATTGTTGCACCTAAGGTCGAGGATAAGGTCGTCGATACCCTCCGTGGCAAGCATGGCTAAGGCCGCTTCGAGCTCCTCGTTATAGTTGCTGTCGAAGGCCGTATATACAAGGTAGCCAATACGCCGCTCGACACCCTCTATGTCGAGCACCGTGCAGTAGGCCACAGGCGAGGTGTAGTAGCCCGCGCGAGTGAGGGTTGCCGTGTGGCTCTTATCCTGCTCGCTCGCGGCAGTCTGACGGTGTAGCTCGAGCCCCACTTGCGATGCCGAGCTAAATTGTATGGTGTTAAAAAGAGTCTGATAGTTGCTCTGGTTTATATAGTTGCCGTCAATAGAGGTTATGATATCGCCACGGCGCACATCGGCCTCGGCAGCAGGAGAGCCCTCATATATATTCTCGACAACAAAGCCGTAGGCACTATCGCCTATCTTGACAATGGTGTAGTGCAGGTCGATACCAAAGCCCATAGTCTGACTCTTGGTGCGGGTATCGCCCTCCAACTCGCGGATATAGGAGTAGAGCACTCGTGCGCCCTTGCTATTGATATATCCGTCGTCGGCATTGGTTGTAAGCAAGCCGAGCGAAGAGCCGAGATATCGCTCCCACTCGACGTTGCGGTTGAACGAGCCTCCACGCTCGATGACCTCGTCGAGCCAATAGTACTCCTGCTCGAGACGACGATCGATATAGTCGATAACCCTCTTATCGAGCTCGGTAATAGGCTTCGGGGTATCTATCCCCGAAGGGTAACTTGGTGTGGTACAGGCTACACACACCGTCAAGGCTAAAAGCACAAAAATATATCTCATACTACTTCGTAGCACTCGCAGTGCTCTTTGTTTTTCGGTTTATCGTGGCATAGTGGCGGCACACATCGCTTATACCGCAGCTCGCACACTTGGGGTTGCGTGCCGTACATGTGTAACGGCCATGGAGAATCAGCCAATGGTGGGCTATGGGGAGTAACTCGCTCGGAAAACCCGCCTCGAGCTGTCGCTCGGTTGCCAAAGGAGTGCGAGCCCCACGACTAAGGCCTATACGCGCCGCCACGCGGAAGACGTGCGTATCTACGGGCATCACCTCTCGGCCCCAAAGCACTGCACCTACAACGTTTGCTGTCTTGCGACCTACGCCGGGGAGTGTTTGCAGAGCATCGAGGTCTGTGGGTATCTCTCCACCAAAACGCTCGACAATACCTCGCGATAGGGCTACGAGGTGCTTAGCCTTATTGTTCGGATAGGAGATGCTGCGTATAATATTGTATATATCCTCAACCTCAGCCGCAGCCATAGCCTCGGCCGTAGGATAGGCCGCAAAGAGGCTCGGTGTAGTCATATTCACACGTTTGTCGGTACACTGTGCCGAGAGCACCACAGCTACCAACAGCTCGAAGGGCGAGTTAAAGTTCAGCTCGCTCTCGGCCGAGGGCATGCTCTCGGAGAAGTACTCCACAACACGGCGGTATCGCTCCTTTGTTGTCATTGTCGTATCTCTATTTTTCGCGCCACATACGCCATCCTATCTTCTTGATAAATAGGCCGTAGGCAGCTATGTTAAATACCATTTTCGGGGCATGACACAGGCCTTGCCACCACCTCTTGACATACTCCGCAATACTACCGTCGTAGGAGAGTACCCATAGGGCCGTATTCTCCCTTCGTCGCCACAGCTCGAAGTGCAATCGGTTCTCGTTATAGTTCTTGTCGAACCATATCGATATATCGGCCATCGAGTCGCAGAAGGCTATTCTACGACGATAGTCGGGACTATGGCTCACACTACTACGAAGTATGCGATGTACGGCCGTTGTACGCTCTATCGCGCGGTAACGCCCCGTTGCCGCAAACCATATCCACATGGGCAGATCGTCGGTAAGCCACTCGGGATGCAGCCTCTCAGGCTCTACCTCGCTGTAGTAGCGCAGGACTAACTCACGGCGGGCAACAACCGTGGCATTCTCGGCAGGGTTACACCAGAGCATTGCCTCGAAGCTCTCCGAGCAGGTCCCCTCGGGATAGGTAGTCACGTTACCCTGCTCGTCGATACGCTCCGAACGTGTATAACACATACCTACATCGCTCTCGCGCTCCATAAGTTCGACCTGCATCTGGAGCTTATCGCAATCGGTGAAGTAGTCGTCACCATCCAATATTGCGACATAACGGCCACGTGTAGCCTCGATCGTACGGCGATAGTTAGCCCTCATACCCACATTTCGCTCCGAGGGTAGAAGGCGTATCAGCTGCGGGTAGCTTTCGGCATAGCTCTCGGCAATGGAGCGCGTTGAGTCGCTGCTGCAATCCTCGCCTATGACCAACTCCACAGCAAAGGTTGTGCGCTGCCTAAGCACACTCTCGATAGCCTCTGCAAGGTAGCGTTCGTGGTTGTAGGTGGTCATAACCACCGATAACATTACCTCATCCATAGACTATAACTTTCTGAGTTTGGCAAACTTGGCAAGCAACGTCTTAGTGCCATACTTCTCGAAGTTTATGACTACCTTATGGTCTGTCGCCAACATCTCGACACGCTCGACGCGGCCAACGCCGAACTTGGGATGCTCCACACTCTCGCCAATGTTATAAGCACAGCTGCCTGCCGTTACCGCACCCTGCTCCTCATCGCCTACACGGCGCACACCCAACGAGCGCATACCGGCGCGGCGCGGGTCGATAGGTGGCGGTGTCGTGACAACCTCGGGGCGAGGGCTACGTCTTTCGGCAAAGGGTCGCTGAGGCTCGTCGTCACGACGCACAAAGGGTCGTCGTTCCGCTCGCTGTGGCGCATCGCTATAGCGCGAACGCTGTGGCAAAAGACCATCATCATCGTCGTCATCCTCAACAGCTGCAAAACGGCCTCGACCGCGGAGCTCGCTGAGCCTGAAATTGGCATCCAAGTACTCCTCGTCGATATCCTTCAAGAAGCGGCTCGGCAGTGTATTTTCGGTCTGACCCCACACCCTGCGCAGCTCGGCAAACGAGAGCATAGCCTCCCTCTTAGCACGAGTAAGGGCTACATACATAAGGCGTCGCTCCTCCTCCAACGCTGCCAACGACTCGATGCTGCGCTTCGAGGGGAAGAGACCCTCCTCCATACCGACAATATAGACATAGTCGTACTCCAAGCCCTTGGCCGAGTGTACGGTCATAAGCGTAACACGGTCGCCGTCATCCTCGTTGTCCTGATCGGTCTGCAACATTATATTCTGCATCCACTCATCGATATTGGGCTCGGCATCCAACTCTCTCAGACCCTCATCCATATCGCGGTGACACTCATCCTCGTAGGAGCTCATCATCGAGAGCAGCTGGTCGATATAATCCTTCGTCGTATCGCTCTCGGGGCGTTTATCGGCTTCGAGCATATGCATAATGCCTGTGCGTGTGATTACCTCCTTAGCAAAGTCGCACACACCCATCTCGACACGCATTGCCGAGAGCTCGCTGATAAGCTTCACAAAGTCGGTAACTTTACGCACCACAACACGCTCGACGCCGCTATGCTCGTCGTTGGCAACAAGACGGGCTATCGTATGCCACATCGACAAACCTTGCTCCTTGGCCAACTGCTCGATACGCAGCACCGTAGTATCGCCAATACCGCGTGCAGGGTAGTTTACCACACGCTTGAACGACTCGTCGTCGTTGGGGTTGATGATAATGGCGATGTAGGCCAAGAGGTTACGTATATCCTTATGTTCGAGTAGCGACATACCCTTATATACGCGATAGGGGATACCCCTGCGGGCAAGAGCCGACTCGAAGAGGCCGTGCTGCTTATTTGTGCGGTAGAGGATTGCAAAGTCTCGCCAATGGGCCCCCTCGCGCTGCTTATCCTTGATATCCATAGCCACCTCGGTAGCCTCGTAGCTATCCTCCAACACCCTCACAAGGCGTATCTTACGGCCTTTGTCGGCGGCCGAGAAGCATCTCTTCTCTAAACGGCGCGAATTGTGCTTGATGAGCGAGTTGGCAGCATCGACAATGGTCTGTGTCGAACGGTAGTTCTGCTCGAGCTTATATACTTGGGTGGTGGGGTAATCCCTCTGGAACGAGAGGATATTCTCGATCTTAGCACCGCGGAAGGCGTAGATGCTCTGCGCATCGTCGCCCACAACACAGACGTTGGAGTGTTTGAGAGCCAAGCGGCGCACAATGATATACTGCGCCATATTGGTATCTTGATACTCATCGACAAGGATATAGCGAAACCGCTCCTGATAGGCAGCCAACACCTCGGGGACATCGCGCAGAAGGATATTTGTCTGCAACAGCAGGTCGTCGAAGTCCATAGCTCCATTCTGCTTACAGCGTCGGCAATACTCGGCATATATCGCCCCCGTATCGGGCATCTTCATCTCGCGATCCTCGGCTCCGAGCGTCGCATTGGCAACATATGCTCCCGGGGTTATAAGACAGTTCTTAGCCATCGAGATACGCGACGCCACAGCCTGAGGCTTATACCTATCCTCCGAGAGGTTCATATCCTTGACTATCGACTTGATGAGGTTCTTGGCATCGTTAGGCTCGTATATCGTATAGCTCTGCGGGAAGCCTATCTTATCGGCATTCTCCCTGAGCAAGCGTGCAAACACCGAGTGGAAAGTACCCATGCGTATAAACCTCGCCTTGGGGCCCACCATACGCTCGATACGCTCGCGCATCTCGCGTGCCGCCTTGTTGGTAAAGGTGAGCGCAAGTATCGACTCGGGGGCTACACCCTGCTGCAACATATAGGCGATACGCGTGGTAAGCACTCGTGTCTTGCCCGAGCCTGCACCCGCAATGACCAGCGAAGGGCCCTCGTAGTTTATGACCGCCTCGCGTTGCGCCTCGTTTAATCCTTGCAGTATATCTTCATTCATCATTTTCAGTTATTTAAGTCTTATAGACCATATATCACTATGCCCGCCACACCCGAGGCCACGATAAGCAGTATCGGGTTAATCTTGCGTGCCGAGCCGAGGAGCGTAAGGGCGAATATCGCCCAGCTCCACCCATCGATAAAGCTGCGACCATCCTCCGAGTGGGGGAAGATAAGAAGCAGTGCCGCCGAGGCTATCATGCCGACAACCACAGGGCGCATACCCCACACCACACCCTGCACATAGCGGTTATCGTGCAGGCGCACATAGAAGCGTGTGATGAGCAGCATGATGGTAAGCGCAGGGAGGCATACCGCCGTGGTAGCCACCACCGAGCCAATAATACCCGCCACCTCGTAGCCTATGTAGGTTGCCGAGTTAAGAGCGATAGGTCCGGGGGTCATCTGCGAGATAGCCACAATGTCCGAGAACTCGCCACTTGTGAGCCAGCCGTTGCGCACCACAACCTCGCTATGAATAAGCGAGAGCATGGCATAACCGCCACCAAAGCCAAAGAAGCCTATTTTTAGGTAGCTCACAAGGAGTTTTACAAGGGTTGCTATCATCTCTCCACCTCCTTTCCGCGATAAGCCGTGACAACAGCACCCACAACAGCTCCTGCCATAAGAAACCATACGGGCGACAGGCCGAAGTACCACACCACCAAAGCTACTGCCACAGCAACAGCCATGCGCCACGCCTCCATACCGCGGGCAAGGCCGATGATAGGTGCCACGATAAGGGCGACAACCGCTGGGCGCATACCGCAAAAGGCGGCATCGACAATGGTGTTATCGCGTATATCGTTAAAGAAGATAGCCACGACGAGTATAATCGCAAACGAGGGTACTACAACACCAAAAACAGCAGCCAAAGCACCCATAAAGCCACATATACGGTAGCCGACGAAGACCGCCGTGTTGAGTGCGATAGGCCCGGGGGCAGACTGCGCAAGAGTGAGCAGGTCGCCAAAGTCGCGCTCCTCAATCCAGCCTCGGCGTCTTATGACCTCGTGCTGAATGAGGGGTATCATCGCATAGCCACCACCAAAGGTAAAGGCCCCGATGCGCAGGAACGACCAAAATATCTCGACAAGCAACCCCATGCCCTATCTCCTGAAACGATAGTATGTACCGAAGGGTATCTCCTTACGACTACGATCCGCAAAGTATAGCTCGCCCATCTGCTCGTAGCGCGGCTCGCCAAAGGCCTGATGAACTGCCGTGCGTGCCAACATCGACGACAGGCCCATAGAGTAGAGGTTCAGAACCAAAAAGGCGTTGCTACCCTCCAAGAGTTTGGCACAGCACTCCAACATATGGCAAATATCATCCTCCAAGACCCACTTCTCTCCATTAGCACCACGGCCATAGGCGGGAGGATCAAGGATTATACCGTTGTAGCGGTTGCCACGGCGCACCTCTCTCTCCACAAATTTGGTAGCATCCTCGACAATCCATCGCACACCATCCAAACCCGAGGCCTCCATATTCTCGCGTGCCCATGTCACCACCTGCTTGACCGAATCGACATGTGTGGTATCTGCTCCCGCAGCGCGTGCAGCGAGCGTAGCTCCTCCCGTATAGGCAAAGAGGTTGAGCACGCGCGGATGCTCCACAGCGCACTCTGTGCGTAGCGACTCGACACTATCGTAGATAAACTCCCAATTTCCCGCCTGCTCGGGAAAGAGGCCTACATGCTTAAATGAGGTCAGTGCAAGACGCATCCTAAGCCTCATATCCTTGTAGTTGTAACCCACAGTCCAACGCGAGGGCATCTCGGGGCGTAGTCGCCACTCGCCACGCTCCTCCGAGCGGCTATCTCTGAGGAACGAGGCATCGGCCCTAAGCCACTCCTCGTCGCCGAGGCTCTTACGCCATATAGCCTGTGGCTCAGGACGGCGAACTATATAGCGACCAAAGCGTTCGAGCTTCTCGCCCGAGCCCGTATCCAAGAGCTCGTAGTCGCGAAAGTCGGGTGTTAGCTCCTTAATCATCTCTTTATGCTATCTCTAAATGTTTCATTCTCGCTGCAATCGATGAGCGACATGCGGCAGCGTACGCAGTCGAAGTCGAGACGGTAGCGGTGGCGACCATGCTCCAAGTATAGCTCCTCGCGAAGCTTGGTGCCTCGCCTCAGACACTCGCCTATCTCGCGACGAATGCAGTAACTCGACTCCATAACTCTCGCTCCACGGGTGCTCTCCCTAAGGTCGAGACCCTCGTCGATATGCTCCACGCCATGACGCTTGTAGAAGCGTCGGGCAAGCGAGTTTGTGACGTTATGCTGCGGTGTAAGCCTCGACTCGGTGTAGCTCTTAGCCATATCCTCACGCGGGGTATAAGGGGTATTATGCCCTGCCTCGAAACGCAATGCCGCGAGCTTCGCAAGGGCCTCGCGACGAATCTCGGCAAGACTCTTTGCTGTGGCAAAGTACTCCGCGCCGACAACATCAACACTACGCACGCGAAAGATGCTATCGCCACTCTTGGCCATCTGCTCCTCGGCTACCGAGCGCATCTTATCCGCACTCTTCGAGCCCTCCAACACTACGCTACGCTCCACCTCGACATGAAAGCCGTCGCTATCGGCATAGGTGGCCCGAATGGTCTCGGCAGATAGCTCCACACGGCAGTAGGCATCGATGGCACGACGCACCCTGCCACGCTCCAAAGCCTGCGAAAAGCGAAGGTCGTAGTTGCGATATACATCCATACCCACAGCTATACCATCGGTGCGATTAGGCTCTATGCGACGACCATCGGTGCGATTGATGTTTGTACCTATGGTTGCGTCGTGGGCCACAAAGCAGAGGCCATCGCCCGCTATAATATCGGCATCCCTGTCGAGCAGAAAGCCTCGCGGAGTGAGTAAGGCTACTCGCCCTACGTATTCGCCCACAGCCTTAGGCGTGGTGAACGAGGCGACACCACCTCGCTTACCCATAAGCAGATACTCGCCACCGTCGCGCGTAAAGCTCTTCTTGGGGTCGGGCGTAAACTCCACCTCCGAGACTCCCGACGAAGCACGACAACAGTGCTCCCTCGATGCCAACGCCTCGTCGATACGGCGGCGGTAGTAGCTAACCACATTCTTTACATAACCCTCATCTTTGAGGCGACCCTCGATCTTAAACGACGAGATACCCGCATCGATAAGCGCGCCCACCCTCTCCGAGAGGTCGAAATCCTTGACCGAGAGGAGGTGCTTACCCTCGATTAGTCGCTCCCCCGAGGCCGTTACAAGGTCGTACTTCAAGCGACAGGGCTGCGAGCACTCGCCTCGATTACCCGAGCGCGAGGACTGCGACCTCGACAAATAGCATCTGCCACTATGACCGACACATATCGCGCCATGTACAAAGCCCTCCAACTCGACCGTCGTAGCCTCGCCTATGGCCCTTATCTCGTCGAGCGAGAGGGCACGCTCCAAGACTACACGCTCGAAACCAGCCTCCTCCAAGAAGCGAACACCCTCGGCCGTCATGTTACACATCTGCGTCGAGGCGTGTAACGCCACGGGAAGCCCCATCTCGGCATAGGCCATATCCTGCACAATGAGGGCATTGACGCCCACCGAGATAAGCTCACGAGCAAGCGTCTCGGCAGCCCGCAACTCGCTCTCGTATAGTATGGTATTGAGCGTCACAAAGACCTTAACACCAAAGAGATGGGCATAATCTACTACGCGGGCAATATCCTCGGTTGAGTTTGTTGCAGCACGACGCGCACCAAAGCCTCCCGCGCCAATATATACAGCATCGGCACCACACTCTATGGCAGCTATGGCTGTGCGGTAATCTCGCGCAGGGGCGAGGAGCTCTATCTTTCGTTTTGGTTGGCTCATACTTATATTTACACTTATCGCACAAAGATACGAACAAATTGTGAGAGTTGGCACGCGTAACGAAGATTTTTTTAGGGAAGCGTAACAGGTAAAATGGAGGAAAATAGGTCGTTCTAATCTTTTCAAACGGCTTAAAGCCCATAGACCCACCTACAAAGCCACATCGTCACTTCCTAAACTTTTTTTCACCCTGCAAAGAACAACATTGTTAATAAAGTTGTATCTTTGTACTTTGAATCGAAATATAAACCGAGAAGTATGCTTACATTAAAGCAATTACGCGATAACCGCGAGGATAGCATTGCCCGCCTCGCAAAGAAGGGTGTCGATGCAGCACCCATCATCGACCGCATAGAGTCGCTCGACGACAAGCGCAAGGCTCTGCAAGCAGAGTTAGACGGCTGCTTAGCCGAGCAGAACGTAGCAGCCAAGCAGATAGGCGCACTCATGGGCAAGGGCCTCAAAGAGGAGGCCGAGGCCAAAAAACAGGAGGTAGCACAGCTCAAGAGCCGCTCACAGCAGCTCAAAGAGGAGTCGGAGCGCGTAGCCGAGGAGCTACAAGCCGAGATTGTGCTGCTGCCCAACCTCCCCGCGGATATTGTTCCCGAGGGTCGCACAGCCGAGGATAATGTAGTGGTAAAACTTGTAGAGAACTACACCGAGATACCCGGCGAGGCACTCCCCCACTGGGAGCTCGCAAAGAAGTACGACATCATCGACTTCGACCTCGGCGTGAAACTCACAGGCGCAGGATTCCCTGTGTATAAGGGTAAAGGTGCAAGATTGCAGCGAGCCTTGATAAACTACTTCTTGGATTGCAATACCCGCGCTGGTTATCAGGAGGTTGAGCCTCCCATCATGGTAAACGAGGCTTCGGGATTTGGCACAGGACAGCTCCCCGATAAGGAGGGACAGATGTACCACGCCACAGCCGACGGTTTCTACCTTGTGCCTACGGCCGAGGTCCCCGTAACCAACATCTTCCGCGATGTGATTCTTGAGCAGAGCGAGCTTCCGGTGAAGATGACAGCCTACACCCCTTGCTTCCGTCGTGAGGCAGGCTCGTATGGCAAGGATGTGCGCGGACTAAACCGTCTGCACCAATTCGACAAGGTGGAGATTGTGCAGGTGTCGCACCCCGACAAGTCGTACGAGGCGTTGGATAAGATGGTCGAGCACGTAGAGAGCATTGTAGCGTCACTCGGACTACCCTACCGCATATTACGTCTTTGTGGCGGCGATATGTCATTCACATCGGCCCTCACCTACGACTTCGAGGTATATTCAGAGGCTCAGAAGAGATGGTTGGAGGTTTCGTCGGTGTCGAACTTCGAGTCGTTCCAGGCAAACCGACTGAAGCTACGCTACCGCGACGACAACCGCAAGACACAGCTCGCCCACACACTGAATGGCTCGTCTCTTGCACTGCCCCGCATAGTGGCTGCGCTGCTCGAAAACAACCAAACTGAGGAGGGAATACGCATCCCCGAAGTGTTAATTCCTTACACAGGTTTTGATTTTATAAAATAATTTGTATATTTGCATTGCGAAACACTCATTAAAACTAATGTAATATGGCTTACAAAATTTCAGATTCTTGCGTTGCATGTGGTACATGTATCGACGAGTGCCCCGTTGAGGCTATTTCAGCAGGTGATATCTATGTAATCGACCCCAGCAAGTGTATCGATTGCGGTACTTGCGCAGGCGTTTGCCCCTCAGAGGCTATCGCTCCCGAGGAGTAGTGGTTGCATAAGATGGCGGAGGATAGAGGCTAACCCTTATTCTACCGATTGATAAAAAGCAGGACTGATAAAGTCCTGCTTTTTATCTGTTTAGCACCCTTCTTCTACGGCGATAACTCCTCTTCTTCGACACACCAAGCTTGGACAGACGGCTGCGCACAGCCTGAGGTGTTCGCCTAAGAGCCAAGGCCATATTCTCGATAGATATACCGTCGTTACACATCAGCACCAAACGCTCCTCATCGATCCTCTCCCAACGGCGCGACGGCAAGCCGGCTCTCTTAGAATTGGAGTTATACGCACCCTTAGAGGCCATTGCGGCCAACATCGACAAGATAGTTGCCATAGCCCTCTTATTCGAGGTATTTTGACGTTGAGACACTTTGTGTGACTCATCCCAATCGATAAGATGCATAGTGCCATCCTTCGTAACAATAATGTTTTCTGGTTTGATATCGCCATGCTCATACCCATTGGCATACAATCTGGCCGATAACCTATCGATTTCGACAAGCAGCGAGCGATAATCGACATCCGGACTCTTAATCAAACTATCCAAAGTCTCTCCCTCGATCCACGGCAATAAAGCTACATCTACATAATCCAAAGTGCCATCAATACCCAATACCTCCAACTCGCGAGGATAGTAATATTCACTATATTCGACCGCAGAATTAGTCACCATTCGATAGTAACATTTCAGAGCGAAACTACCGCTATAACCTTCACGGCAACAACGTGCTACAACACTACAACCACCTACCCGGATGGTATCGCTATCGATGCGCAGATAGCCCAAGGTACGGAATACAGGTTCTCCGCTCCTAAGGGTGTTGAGGATAGATATTATATCAGCCATACGACAGTTTTAATCCAAAAAATTGACAACAAAGGTATAACAATTTACAATTCACAAAAGGTATAACAATTTACAATTCACAAATAGTGTGAACAACAAATATTCTTTTAAGTTTTTGGTATTTTGTGAAAAAAAGTTTAATTTTGTGTGAGATAAACACTAACACAACATTATTAACTTTAATCTTATTTATCATGAAAAGCTTACTCAAACTTACATTAGTTGTTGTAGCAACATTTGTCGCAACCAACCTATTTGCTCAGGAAGATCCTACAAAGCAGACAGTTATCGTAGAGCCTTTTACATACTCTGCGTCGGTATCATCAACCGCTCGCGACAATGTGCGCTCGGCAGTGCTTACCGGTCTTGCTAAGGTTAATCGTTTCTATGCTGTCGATGCCCTCACCGATTCGCGTCTATCGAGCCTCTTTGCCGAGCGTAGCTACGAGGATGTTGTTACCGAGAGTAACTGGCAGACCGAGAGCACCACAGTATATAAGTCGCTCAACGCCGAGCGCCTACTCAAAGGTCAGGTGGAGATGGTATCGCTCTACAAGAAGTATAACGACGAAGGTAAGCCTATCTACTGGTGCGACCTTAACTTTACACTCCAGTTATTCGACATCACCAACGGCACTCTTATCGGCTCAAAGAGCTACAAGTATAGCGAGCTTAGCGTAAGCACCAACGACGACGCATTCAACAACTGTATCAACAAGATTAGCGGCTACCACAACGGTATCATGGAGGTTAAGCCCGATGTATTGCAGTTCTGCAATGAGTACTTCAAGGTAAACACCTACATCTTGGAGCTCGGCGAGGCTGACAAGAAGGGTAACATTACCGAGCTCTGGATCTCGGGAGGCACAGAGATGGGCTTCCTCAAAGGCTCTATCTTCGCAGTATATAAGGAGAAGAAGGTTGGTCCTAAGGTGGTTCGCGAGAAGATTGCCGAGATTACTGCCGAAGAGGTTCTCGACGGTGTAACACGTTGTAAGGTAGGCAAGAAGGAGGCTCCTATCATCCAGCAGGAGTTCAACGCCGAGACTAAGCTTTTCATCGAGCTCGACCGTCAGCGCGGCGATGGTTTCAATAACATCATGGGTGGCCTACTCGGATAACACCTAATAAACAGACACTGAGCTCTCTCGGGGCCGCAGAGAGACCCCGGGGAGCTCTTTTATTATTTTATAACCGATTATACTAAGCGATATGTTACAGAGAGTCTTTACACTTGTCTTAGCACTTATTATCGGCGTTATGGCCACAGCTCAGGAGTATAGCATGGATGCTGTATTGGAGAGAGTCGAGGGCAACACCGCGGTAATTACCTGCTCGGGAACAGCCTCATCGAAGAAGGAGGCTATTGAGATGGCCAAGAAGTCGGCAATCTATACTTATTTATATAGTGGTATAGATGGCTTAGACGGTGGCCGCGCCCTAATTTCGGGCCAGCTGAGCAAGATGAACCAGGAGTATGTCGATGGCATCCTGAATACCACTAAGTACGCCAGCTTTATCAACATAGCAAGCGTCAAGATCAATAGCGAGACAAAGATTGCCAAGCAGGCACAGGTATCACTCACCTTCAGCATGTACCACAATGCTCTGCGCAAGGCCTTGGAGAAGGCCGGCATCTTGGATGATAAGCCCGCATCGCTCGAAGAGCTACCCGAACATATCGCCATGCCTACGGTAATGGTAGTGCCCTTCTGCCGCGAGAACGAGAGCTACGAGGATGCTCTACGTAACAACCGCGATATGCGTATGGCTATCGCCAAGGTCAATGAGGGCTTTATCGAGCGAGGTGTCGAGACAAAAGACCTACTCACATGCCTCAATAATGCCGAGACCTACCGCCTACTTATGGGCGATGGCATGACCCTCGAAGATGCTATCCTCGCCAACTCGGGAGCCGACATATCGGTCAAGGCCGACATATCGAGCAATACCACGAACTATGGTACTGAGGTATTTATAACCCTCACAGCCATTGAGATTGCTACAGGCAACACCTTAGCATCGGTATCAGAAAAATCGGCACGCAAGATGACAACCCCCGAGGCTATCTGCGGACCTATGGCTAAGTCGCTTATCAACAAGCTGCTCGGCGACCTATCGACACGCATGATTAAAAAGAGCGAGACGGGACAGAGTGTCTCTGTTCGCTTTACCATCGATCCCTCGTCGGTACTCACCATGGATACCGAAATTAACGACTACCTGCCTCTTGCCGACCTGCTTGTGCAGTGGGTTAAGCGTCATGCCCAGAATGGCCGCTACCACACTCAGGGTCGTACAGCCCGCCTGCTTATTTTCAGCGACATCTTTATCGACAATTCGGTAGAGGAGGGCATGCAGAGCGATATAAACGACTTTGTACTGGCTCTGTATCAATACCTCAGAAGCTTGGATTTGACTATCTCGCGTACTGTTACCGGTAATTCGGTAGATATTATAATATATTAAACCTCAGGATATTATGAGAGTAACACGCTTCATATTGGCTATCGCAGTACTTCTACTTGCAGGGAGTGCGACACTAAGTGCACAGACACCTATCGACATGGCAGCTAAGATTGACGATGCGACCGCAGAGTTTCTTGGCGAGAATGTTACCACAGCCCTGCAAAACAAGATGAGCAAGATTATCACCCGTGCAGGCATGGCCGATTCGGAGGGTTTCTTTGCCTTAGTACCATCGATAACCATAACCGACGACGGCATTGTAGATACAGGCATGGCTAAGATGCGCGTTATGCGTGCCGACCTCACCCTATCGGTGGTAAACAGCATAGACGGCACAACCTTCGATAGTCAGACCGTATCGTTGCAGGGCAATGGCAATAGCGACGAGGCGTGCAAGCGAGCTCTTATCAACAAGCTGAATGTCAATGATGCCCGCTTTGCCAAGATGTTGCAGGATGCGCGTGGCAGCATCAACGACTTCTACTCGCGACAGATGCCTACGCTT
Organism: Alistipes sp.; assembly: GCA_045588005.1. Lineage (GTDB taxonomy): Bacteria > Bacteroidota > Bacteroidia > Bacteroidales > Rikenellaceae > Alistipes. The sequence goes on from JAZNDK010000040.1 coordinate 84,489, forward strand.
ATGAAGAAGATCGAGGCAATGGTGGCTGCAGAGAAGTACGACGAGGCATTGGCTGCTATGTCGATGATTCCCGAGGGCGTAGCTCAGTATAGCGAGGTGTGCGACCTAAAAATCGAGGTCTATAACCGTATGCTCACTATCGAGACAAGTCGTACAGTTGCCGAGGCTGACAACCTGGTACGTCAGGGTCGTATCGACGAGGCGTTGGAGCTTTGTCGCAAGGCCAACATTCTCAGTCCCAACTATAACGAGGTTGTAGCCTTCCTCAACCGTCTCGATGCTGAGGCCGCCGCTGCCGAGGCTGCGATGATGGAGCAGCAGATGCGCGAGGCCGACGCTGCGAAGAGCCGCGAGAAGGTGATCGAGTCGGCAGATGTCAAGGCCGAGACACTGAAAGCCGAGATGGTAGAGAGCCACAAGGAGAAAAAGAGCAAAAAGTCAATAGGACAGATTCTCTTCGGATTGTAAAAACAAACTCTCATTACAATATTAACAATAACGACTATGAAACGATGTCCTAAATGCGACCACCGATACGACGATAACCTCACAGCATGCCCCTCATGTGGAGCAGACTATATCGAGGCCTCGATAAGCTCGATAGCGGGAGGTGGAGAGAGTGACTCGGAGCAGCCAGCACCCTCGTTCGATAGCGACGATGTGCTGCTTCAAGCTATCGAGTCGGAGCTTGCGGCACTAAACAACATTGTGCCACCAACCCTCAAAGAGAGTTTTGCCCGCATGGCAAGCGTGGTGTGGGGCACAGCTACTGCCGTAACACTCATTGCGGCCATTCTGCTTGCAGCTCCAATATTCTACATCGTCGCAGCCGTATTGCTCGCCCTCTTCATCTTGGCAGTCATACGTCGAAACGGAGGGTTGAGTCGTGGCGAGGCCGATGTGAAGGTTATCTCGCGCATCTATAACGAGGATGTAGCACGCATGAAACCCTCGTTTAAGGAGAGAGGTGATGTGGAAGAAAGATTGACCAACATCAAGGGTCGTATCGAGGCCTCTGAGCGTAGCATCGAGGCTGCTCACGCCAAAAACCGCAAGGTTATAGTCGCCATAGCAGCTGTAGTGGGCCTACTCTTTATTGGTGGTGTTGTAACCTTAGCTGTAATGAAGGCCGGGGCGAACAAAGCCGAGGCAGAGTATGCAGCACAGCCCGAGTGGATTATCGTGCGCAACGCCTACTTGGAGTCGGAATATAATGACGAGCATCGCGGAGCCGAGGCTCGCAAGGTTGTCGTTATGACAATGCTCGACGCCGACATGATAGTCGAGGCCGAGAAGTTCTTTATGGAGCATTGCATGGGAACTGTTGGCGACTATGATTGCGCTCGAGAGATTGTGAACTACTACGACACGCGTGGCTCGAGAGATCTTGCCGATATGTTTATCGACGGTATAGAGCTGCGCTACCCCTCGGACAACCAAAAGATTAGAGCAAGATAGGGTTATGAGGTTTTTGTTACATATTTTTACGGTTGCAGCTCTCATGCTCAGCACGAGCAGTGCCTTAGCACAGAGGGAGCGTATTGTGGAGAGTAGTCGTGAGACTCGCCCCTCGTGGATAGGGTGTTCAACAACACGATACCTCGCCGTGACAGAGGTGGGCGCAACACTTGCCGAGGCTACAGATAAGGCTATGAATACCCTGCGCCAGCATATCCTTAATTCGGTAGCTGTAAACGTATCATCTACCGAGGTTATGGTGTCGCGACAGGTAACAGTAAATACGCTGATGGATGTTATGAATGACTATACATCGGTGCTTATGACTGAGGCAGCAAAGCTGCCATACCTAAATAACATATCGCCCACAAACGCCTCGGATAGCTATTGGGAGCGAATTTACAGCCGCAAGGATAAGAGCTATCGCTACGAATTTTCGATTCTCTACCCCTTCGACGAGGAGACACGCAACGAGCTTATCGCCAACTTCTTGGCTATCGACAACCGCAAGATGGCGGAGTTCGAGGCTCTCGGCCGCCAACTCGACACCATCGACGATATGGACAAGGTCAAGGAGGCGATAAACAGCCTCGAAGCATTGGAGAACTACTTCTTCGACGGCACACGCCGCGACGAGGTGGAGGTGCTGCGCCGCAACTACCGCTCGCTATACTCAAAACTTGTGATAGTTGTCGAGGAGCAGAGCTATGGCAAATGTATATACAGCCTGTGTCTTGGATCAAGGCGAGTGACAACATCGGTGGGGGCGCGTCTACGTAGCGATGCAGCATTGGAGATGAGCGTAAAGCCAATAGATGGCAATCGCTACCAGCTAAGCTACAACCCCGAGTATGCCTCGCCCAAGGATATCAACTCAATAGAGATAATATACCCCTTTGGCGGTGTTAGCGTTAAAGAGACAATTTACTTCGACGCACCCGCAAAAGAGTAAGCCGAAAAAAGTGATAATAAATTAAAATAGAGTGATTATGAAAAAGTTATTTTTGGCCGTTTTGGCATTGGCAACAGTAGGTTGCATGGTATCGTGCAGTTCATCGAAGCGCGCAGCTAAGCCCTCGGGGATGGTTGAGGAGGTTGTACCCCTTGGAGGTGCAGCCTACCATAGCGACGCCGACTTCTTCCGCGCTGTGCAGAACGCTGCAAGCAGCGACCGCAGCGTAGCTCAGAAGATGGCTATGCAGAACTGTCGTCAGGAGCTTGCTGCAAACATTCAGTCGCAGCTCGAGCTCGTCATTGAAAACTACGCTAAGGTGCAGAACACCAAGTATGGTGAGGAGGCTAAGGGACAGTATCAGGAGCTAGCCTACGCAGTTGTTCAGCAGAGATTGACCGACGTACAGGTTGTCGAGGAGAAGGTCTTCCGCGAGGAGAGTGGTAACTACCGCTACTATGTATGCTTGCAGCTACCTAAGAAGAGCATCGAAGATGCAATGATGGCAGCCTTGGAGAGTGATGAGAAGCTCAACCTCGAATTTGACCTCGAGCAGTTCAAGCGCGTATTCGAGAAGCAAATGGCTAATTTCGAGAGATAATAACACCTGTATTTACCAAACAAGGGGATGGTCGTCAATGCAGATTTGACGATTATCCCTCTTGTCGGATAATAGCAACATGGTTCTCGATGAGTAAAAAAGAGATAATTTGTATGAGAGGATTTATTGTACTAACCATATCATTGCTGATATCTATTTCGGGCTTTGCTCAGTCGCGTAGCGAGGCTTTGCTTAGGTATCAGCAACGTCGAAATACAGCACTAAAAGAGTATCAAGAGAATCGCCGCAAGGCCTATGCCGAATATATGCGTAAAAAGTGGGAAGATCATAATATGGAGCGTCCCACCTTCCAACCTATACGCATCGAGCCCGACGACCCAATTTTTAAGTTTCCCGAGGAGAAACCTATTTACGAGGAGGAGATGAACTCTGCTCCCGAGCCCAAACCTGAACCGGCTCCCGAACCAGAGCCAGAACCTGAACCGGCACCCGAACCTGAACCCGAACCCGAACCTGAACCCGAACCTGAGCCTGAGCCCGAACCAGAGCCAGAGCCTGAACCCGAACCGGCACCCGAGCCAGAGCCCGAGCCAGAGCCCGAGCCAGAGCCCAAACCAGAGCCCGAACCAGCACCAATACCTACACAGTATGTAGATTTTACATTCTATGGTACTAAGTGCTCGCTGCCTCTTCCTGCAACAGAGCGATTCAGCCTCAAAGGTATTGACGAGAATAGCGTAGCCGACGTTTGGGAGGGGTTGGACAACAAACTTATCGACAACCTAATCGAGAAGTGTAAGGAGGAGAAGGAGATTCTTGGCTTGAACGATTGGGGTTACTATATGTTGTTGAAGAACTTTACCGAGGCTACCTTTGGAAAGGGTAGCAATGAGGCTGTAATACTCCACGCCTATCTACTCACCGAGTCGGGATACAAGACCCGATTGGCGCGTAGTAGCGGCCGTCTATGGTTACTGCTTGCAACCAAACAGCCGGTATATGCATGTGGTTTCTTCCGTATCGGAGAGGATAACTTCTACCTCTTTGATAAGATACCAGCAAAGACCTCGTTTGGCATCTGTAACTTCAAGGTGGAGTCTGAGCAAGGTCTCGACCTTAAGATGCACACACCGCCAGCCATACCTTTTGAAAAGGGAGCTAATATTCCGCGCAGCAATAGTCGCAATGGCTTAGTGCTTAGTGCAATATCTAACGCTAATCTAACAGCCTTCTTCAACGACTATCCGCAGTGCGACTGGAGCGTATATGCAGCAACAGCTCTTAGCGACGCACTCAACCTACAGCTTTTACGCCCTATAAAGCAACTTATTAAGGGTAAAAGCGAGATTGATGCCTTGCAGAGCATACTAAGCACCATGCACTACGCCTTCCCATATAAGACCGACGACCAGCAGTTTGGTCGCGAGCGCACCTTCTTTGCCGAGGAGATGTTCGCATACCTATACAGCGACTGCGAGGATCGCTCTATCCTCTTCTGCCGCATAGTCAAGGAGATTATGGGTCTCGACGTGGTTCTACTGCACTATCCTCAGCATATTGCAGCTGCCGTACACCTCAACGAGGATGCCTCGGGCGACAGCGTCATGGTGGATGGTAAGCGTTATTTGATTTGCGACCCAACCTACATTGGAGCAAATGTTGGCGAGGCTATGCCCGAGCACCGCAATACAACACCCAATATCATTAAGGTTGAGTAGGCAACCGAAAGATTAACCATAAAACCGAAAGTAAGATGTTCTGCCCAAATTGTGGAAACCGTTGTCACGAGGGGGCTATCTTTTGTGCTATGTGTGGCACGAAGCTGCCCACAGTAGCCTCAACACCCAAAGTTGAAGAGCCCAAAGTTGAGCCCCAACCCTCGCGTGGCGAGAGTCAAAATACGAGCGTCAGAGAGCCGCAGCCCAATGTAACAATCAAGGCTGAGGGTGCGATATTGACCAATGTAGAGGCCCTAACTCGCAAGTTTGGTTGCGACCGCAACACGATAGAGCGTCTTATCGAGGCCTACATCTTCTCGTCGATGAGTCGTGGTATAAGATACCGCCTGGTCGATGCCTCTAACTACCGCATGCTCAACCCAAAGAGCGCGAGTGGCATGGTCTCGCTATCCCCGCGCGACTCATGGTCGGAACATACATCGCTGCTTGCCGACTACTACGCCTTTGGCCGTATGACTCGGGAGGAGTGTAGCTGCTTCCTCTTTATCATCGGTGGCGAAGATATAGTCCCCATGCCGTGTGTCAAACACTATATGGCCTCACACCCCAACTTCTCGGATAAGGATATCGACACCGATATACCCTATGCCTATATGCTTGGCGAGCGCACCTACCCGCTACTTGAATCGGGCGAGCTTTTCAGCTACGAGCAATATTTCCATGTAGGCCGTCTGCCCTTCGCTACGAATGCCTCGATAGAGGACTTCGCTGGCTACCTTCGTCGCGCAGCAGCTGCTGCCGACGGCATAGCCATAGAGAACTACTACGGACAGACCAATATGCCTTGGGGCGACGAGTCGGCCGTGGTGTGCAAACCTCTACGCGATGCCGGCATTCCAACAACCTCGACAGAGTTTAGCAACTCGTACTGCGAGAGCGACAACGAGAGGTTCTACGTCTCGAAGAGTGGTCTTATCTACTCGCTACCTATAAATATCGACAACCTCGACCAAGTATTTGACAACAAGGCCTCGTTCTACTACTTCAACCTGCACGGTAGCGACAGCCCAGCCTATTGCGGCTACTTGGCCGACCATGTGGGCCACGCCATACTTCCGGAGCATGTAGCCTCGATAGCCAAGCCCAATATTTTCATCAGCGAAGCATGCTACGGTGGTCGTTTCCAACGCTACGCCAAACAGGAGTCGATGTTGCTCAGCGCCATGAGTGGCGAGACACTGCTCTTCCTTGGCTCGTCGCGTATAGCCTTCTGCAACAACCGTTACTCGATAGATAACTCCGACCGTTTGGCCAACGTCTTCATCGTTGAGATGCTCAATGGCGAGAGTGCCGGCGAGGCACTTTATGCCGCGCGTAAGAGCTTCTTCGAGTACGACAATGGCCGCCTCTACGACCAGCAGTTGGTATCTATTGTCGAGTTCAACCTCTTTGGCGACCCCTCGCTCACACTGCGTCGTGGTGGTGGTAAGCATGGCTGTAGGAGTCGTCGCACGGAGGCCATGGCTAAGGGGGGAGTAGTACGCGTTACTGAAAGCAAGTGTGTATATAGCGACAAGGAGGCGGATAATAGCAGTTCTATCCTGCAACTTGTACGCCGCGAGGTAGATGATAACCTTAGACGTATCCGCCAAGTTATCGATAGTGAGCTATACTCCAAACTTGGCGTTGAGCCTCGCTCGTTGAAGGATATTCTGCTAAACCGCTTCAGCGATGGAAAGAGTTTCTACTCTTTTAATTATAGCGACGACAGAGCCGGCTATGAGCGTTCGTACAGCGCGATAACAAGCCCCGAGGGCGATATTATAACTGTAATAACAACTAAATAGATATAAGCGTATGAAATGTAGTAATTGTAATTCCGAGCTATTAGAGGGTGCTAAGTTCTGCACGACGTGCGGAACACCTATCAAGGCCGAGAGCGCACCGAGCGGAGAGGTGTGCTCGGCGTGTGGAGCTCAACTGCTACCCAATGCTAAGTTCTGCACCTCGTGTGGTACTCCTCGCCCTGCCGCAGAGCCCAAGCCCGAAGTAGAGAGTCCCGAAAAGAGTAATACCGAGGGTGGTAATATCGAGATGGTCAAGCAGAAGATATTCTGGAACATCAGCCGTGGCGAGGTCGCTTGCCATATCAACGAGTCGGAGTTCCTTAACTACGATAAAGCGCAGGGTCTGATAATTAACGACGGTACGACGGCCTATATCAAGGCTAATGGCCGTGTGTTGGCACAGATGCATGGCAGTATCTACAACTTCATAAGCCCCGAGGAGCTCAACCGCATACTCAATGAGCGTCACGGTGGCGTAGCAGGTGCTCTGAGTGGTGTCGGCAGGTTCTTTGTAAATCTTATCTTGGGCCGTAAGGTTAAGGATAAGCTCTCGTCGAACAGCGCAGAGGATTACCACTCGCTCGACGAGCTTATCGAGAGCCTAAAACGCAATGAGGTATTCTCGCTGCAACTAAAACTCGATAAGGAGTTTACACTAATCTTCGGTGGCGAGGAAGCGCGTGAGCCTATGCTTATACGCACCAAATATTTAGACCTCCCCGTAGCTGTGCGCGCCAAGTTCCGTATAGACGACTTCGAGGCCTTCTCTCGACAGTTCCTCGCCGACGAGAGGGTGGCTACAACACGTAGCCTTGCTTGCGAGTTACTTCCTGCAGTAAGAGCGGCATTGCAGGATATAATGCAGGATATGGAGGTGCGCGACAATCTTCTCACACGCGATGTTGCAGCAGCATTGCAGCAGCGCATTGTAGCCTCGACAACAGATATGCGCGGCATAGCTCTTGTAGCTATCGACGAGGTAACGGCCACAAACGAAGATTTGGAGCGTCTGCGTGCCATCAGCCGCGAGATATACCTCTCGGAGCAGGAACTCGACTACCTGCGTCGCACCAACGACTTCCGCAACCGCCTAACCTTAGAGACCAACAACCAGCAGATTAGCGATGCTCGCAACGACCTGCAACTATACCAAGGTCTTCAAGAGGTAAACAAGGATCGCCTACTTACAGACGACGAGCTGGATAAGTTCTACACCATCCTCTCGCGCGAGAAGCGCATCCGCGATGCAAAGAGCGAGGATGAGGTTGCAGCAGCCCTCGCCGATATCGAGAAAACAGGACTTCTTCGCGAGGAGGATATAGAGAACCTCCGCATAGATATTGCCGAGCGCAGATATAAGCGTGGCGAGGCGATACGCCTTACTCAGCTACGCGATGCCATAGAGTTCGAGAAGGTACGCACCGCCGGCGAGGCCGAGATAGCCATCAACACCATGCGCCACAATATCGAGCTCGAGGAGCTTAGCATCGAGCAGCAGCGCATAGCCGACGCCTATGCCGACGAGCGACGTCAGAAAGAGCGTGAGATGCGCCATGCCGACCGCATGAGCGAGATAGATGCCGACCGTGCCGAGATGGATGTTCAGCTCGAGCAGCTCCGCAAGATTAGGGAGATGGACCGCGAGGATAAACGTCTCGACAACGAGCATGAAATGGCTATGGAGCGTGTACGTCAGGAGAGCTTGGATAAGAAGGCGCAGATGAGTGCCGAGCAGCTTATGGCACTTGCCGCAGGCGAGAATATGGCAACCGACGCTGCGCGTGCATTTGCCGAGTCGTTCTCGGCAGGCCGCAACGTCGAGCAGGCCGAGCGTGCTGCCGAGGCACGTGCCGCAGATGCACAACGCCACGAGGAGCAGATGATGGAGGTTATCCGTCAGATGGCTCAGATGAATAGTACAATGGCAACAGGTATGGCAGCACAGCGCAACCAACACAACGAGGAGCTCGAGCGTCGTGCCGAGAGGGTTGAGGCTCGTGCCGACCACGCCTACGACTCGGCCTTGGAATATACTACACGCAACAATGCGGTACAGGCCCAGACAATGGCGGCGCGCTGTCCCAAGTGTGGTGCTGCGGCCGAGGGTGGCACACGCTTCTGCCACAACTGCGGCTACGACTTAAAACAGTAGTATAACAACAAAGATATCGAATCATGGAGATTTTCAAAGGAGTGGTGCAGATACGTCTCTGCAACGAGGGTAGCCGCTCGGAGGGCCACTACGCCTTCCTTGTTACCGAGGAGTGCGAGTGGAGGCTATCGCGCAACGGAGGATTACCCTTTGACGACCCCTACTACACACCATTCGACGGCAAGAGCGTAGCTATCGAGGGTGAGAGCCGCGACAAGTACCTCATCGTGGCAAATATCGCCGAGGAGGCCGTGGAAGAGAAGGCCAACGAGGCTGTATCAACCGAGGGGGAGGATGAAAATATCTAAACATTAACTTAGAGATTATGAAGAAGTGTAACCACTGTGGCGCGACAATAGCCAACGATAACATCCGCTTCTGCCCCGAGTGTGGCATGGAGTGTGGTGCTGCCACAACGATAAATAAGAGTAGGTCGAGTGATGATAAGAGTGAGGATGCATCCTCGCTTATGGGTGATAAGAATGTGTTGAGCAACAGCACCGTTATCGGCCGTCAGGATAAGTACGAAGCCTCGAACATCACCATAAACAACACCATCACCGAGGATCACTCCCTCACTACGGTAGTGTGTGCCGTCTCGGGCAAGCGTGTTTATATGGATAATAGCGTTGTATGCCCCAAGTGCGGAAAGAGTGTATCTACGGAGTATTATAACGAGATGTCGCGTCGCTGTGATAACTGCGAGAGAGAGGCAGTGGAGCTCTTCAAGAGCTTTGCCACACGGTTGCTTTCGGATAGTAGCTTGGATAATAGTGCTAAGGCAACGCTCGACGCTAAGGCCCGCGAGCTAACTATCGATGAGGCTAAGCAGCGCGATATTCTTCGCTCGGTGCAGAGTGCCTCGCGCAGTCGCGATATGGTTCTCAGCGCAGTGCAGCAGGCCGAGCTCGACTCTGCCGTAGAGCGTCTTATGCGCTCATCATCGGAAGAGGAGTGTAAGAGTGCTTTGGGCATGTTCAAGGCTCTGCACGATATGTCGCAGAACTATACCGTGGAGTTCTGGTACTACCTGTCGCGTGCTGTTGCCGAGCCCGAGGCCTATATCGCCGACTATGAGGAGGAGCTTACCGAGAATTATTGGCAGCGTTATTGGGGTTTCTTGGCCTATACCATTACCGCCAACTCGAAGAGTGTTGCCGCTATCGAACATCTACGCAAGAGCTATGGCGATAGAGAGGATGATATTCGTTTGGCGGAGAGTGCCTACTTCGTTGCTCGCGGCTTCGAGTGCTCGGATAGCAAGATGCTTACAAAGGCCAATGAGCTCAGGGCTGCGGTCAATGCCGACTATCTGTCTAAACCTCTGATATTCATCTACAACACACTCACACGTCTTACGAGCGAAGGACTGCGTCTCGATGTAAACTACTCGTCGGAGGAGGTATTTACCATTCTCAATATACTGCGAGCCGGTCGTGTTATCGAGGGTATGAGAGCCGAGGAGCAGGCTGCAAAGTTGCAGGCTGCAAGAGCCGAGGCCGAAAGGGCTCGTTTGGAGCGCGAGGCACAAGAGAGAGCCGCAAAGGCTGAGCGCGAGGCTAAGGAGAGGGCTGAGCGTGAGCGCAGAGAGCAAGAGGCTGCCCGCAAGGCTCAGGAGGCAGCTCTCTTAGTGGAGCACAAGAACCGCATGGAGCAGGCTAAGGCCTCGGTAAGTGGAAATAAACCACAAAAAGAGAGTAAGGATAAGGCCTTCGTGGGCTACGAGAATAACCCACCGAAGAAAAAGAGCAGCGTAGGTCGTATCATCCTTATCGTTCTGATTGTAATTGTGGTGCTTATTGGCATACTATTCCTTATTCCTGCACCCGAATCGATGCAGTAGTAGGTGTGGAAAATAGATGTGAGGCTGGCTAAATTATGATTTAGCCAGCCTCACTATGTTAAGATAAACATCTTATTACTTACGAATAAATAGCTTGGTGACCTCGCTGAGCAGCAACACACCAAACGATAGACCTACGGCCATGAGCCACTGGGCAGAGGTAAGTGGTGCGAGATGGAAGAGAGTCTGCATACTCGGCACAAGCATCACAACGAGCGTGAGCACCACAACAAGGGCTATTGTGAACCACAACCAACGGTTGCTGAAGATACGCTCGAAGAACCAACCCTTGCCCGAACGTATAGAGAAGATCATCGTAAACTGCGAGAAGATCATCACGGCAAAGGTCATAGTGCGTGCTACATCTACTGATGTAAGGCTGCCGATGTAGTAAGCTACGATAGTCATCGCGCCGAGTATAAGGGCCTGTAACACCAAACGAGTGGTAAATGGTCGGGTGAAAATACCCTGCCCGGGGTCGATAGGCTTACGGTGCATGATATCCTTAGCAGCATGATCTACGCTCAGAGCCAACGAGGGAAGGCTATCGCCCACGAGGTTGATAAAGAGTAGTTGTATTGGAAGTAGCGGCATATCCATATTGCTGAGCACAGCCACAAGAAGGAGGATAATCTCGCCGAGGTTTGTCGATATCATAAACTGTATCGACTTAACGAGATTGTCGTAGATGCGCCTGCCCTCACACACCGACTGCACGATGGTAGCGAAGTTGTCGTCGGCAAGAACGACATCGGCAGCCTCCTTCGACACATCGGTACCCGTAATACCCATAGCCACACCTATATTTGCGAGTTTTAGGGCGGGTGCGTCGTTCACACCATCGCCCGTCATCGCCACAACATTACCCAAAGCCTGATAGGCCTTCACAATGCGCACCTTATGCTCGGGAGCTACACGTGCAAAGACCGAAACCGACGAGGCTACGTCGCGTAGCTCGTCGTCACTAAGACGCTCGACATCGCTACCCGAGAGCACCCTGCCATCAGCACCTAAAATACCAAGCTCCGAGGCTATGGCTGCAGCTGTAACACGGTGGTCGCCCGTGATCATCACAGGCTTAATGCCCGCCGCCTTGCACTGCTCAACAGCAATACGGGCCTCGTCGCGCGGAGGGTCAATCATGCCTACCATGCCGACAAATATGAGGTCGCGCTCGGCATTCTCGGTTACACTCTCCAACCTCGAAGTCTCATCCTCCTTGGATAGTTCAACCTCGGAATAGGCCATACACAGTACGCGAAGTGCTCGCTCGGCCATAGCATCGTTCTGCTTTGCCAACTCTCGCTTATCACTCTCTTCGATAGGGCGCACAGTACCACCATCTGTAATACGGTTGCAACGGCTCAGAAGCTCGTCGAAACCTCCCTTGGTTGTTACAAGCAGCGAGTGCTCATCTTTGCGTTGGAGGGTTGTCATTAGCTTACGCTCCGAGTCGAATGGTATCTCCGAGATTCGGGGATAACGCGCCGTGAGAGCCTCTTGCATTGTGCCATTAGCCTCGGCCGCCGCTACGATAGCTGTCTCGGTGGGGTCGCCCAGGAGCTCACCCTCGCTGCTATGTGTAGTGTCGTTACAGAGTGTACCAATGGTGAAAAGCTCCTCGGAGAGCTTGGGGTAGGCCTCAACAACGGTCATGCGGTTCTGTGTGAGTGTTCCGGTCTTATCCGAACATATTACAGTGGTGCTACCCAATGTCTCGACCGAAGGTAGGTTGCGCACAATGGCGTTCTGCTTTGCAAGACGCTGCACGCCAAGAGCCAAAACAACGGTAGATACCGCAGGCAAACCCTCGGGGATAGCCGCCACAGCCAAACTAACGGCCGTCATAAACATCTCCATAAGGCCACGACCATAGCAAAGGCCGATAATAAAGATAATGACACATACCACAAGGCTGATTATGGCGAGTACCTTGCCGAGCTTATCCAAGCGCACCTGCATCGGGGTACGCATATCTGGTACCGACTTAATCATTTGAGCTATACGGCCCAACTCGGTACTCTCGCCCGTAGATACTACAACACCGCGACCACGGCCATAGGTCACGCTACACGAGCTGAAAGCCATGTTTAGCCTATCTCCAATACCTACATCCTCAGCAATAGTCTCAACACTCTTCTCCACAGGCAATGACTCTCCGGTAAGGGCGGCCTCCTGTACTTTGAGGTTTACACTCTCGATTAGACGCAGGTCGGCAGGTATGCTGTCGCCCGTCTCGATATCGACAATGTCGCCTACGACCAACTCTCTCGACTCGATAACACGGTGTTCGCCATCGCGAATAACCTTGCAGTGAGGTGCCGAGAGCCTCTCCAACGCATCGAGGGCATTCTCGGCCTTAGCCTCCTGAAATACGCCGATAAGTGCGTTTACAATGAGTATCGATAGAATGATTATCGCATCGGTAACACCCTCGCCATTCATATAGCCAGTAACTCCCGACACAAGGGCTGCTACGAGCAGCACAATAATCATAAAACTCTTGAACTGCGCAAAGAACTTCTCGACAAGCGACGAGTGCTTAACCTTGGCAAACTCGTTGTAGCCGTCGCTTAACAACCTATCGGCAGCTACCTCCGAGCTTAATCCGCGCTCAGCATCGGTGTTGTAGCTGTTAAGAAGCTCCGTGACATCTCTCTGATATACCTCTCTTTTCATAGTTATATGTGGTGTTTATCTGTTTTGAGTGCAAAATTAGAGCTATATTAGTAGAAATTTATTACATTTGTTGCCGAAATTATTTATCAAAGTTCGCTTTATGGGTAATTTACCTGTTTTAATAGAGGATATCGAAGTTGCAGAGCTTGTTGCTCGACGGGGTCAGGCTGGTTTCTGCATCGGCCGCGACCTTATCTTTGCCGACAACTCCGAGAGGGGTGGCTATGTGCTACACGGAGGCGTTATCATAATCCTCTGTAAAGGTGGTGGTGGAGAGCTCTCTATCGATAGCAAGAGTTACACCCTTGCACGCAACACCCTTGTAATACTTCCCGAGAGCCACATCATCAATCATGCCGACCTTTCGATGTGCTGCGATGTGGTGATGATTGCCGTGACGATAGACTACATCCTATCGCTTCCCTCGCCCATTGACACCAATCTTCTCGGCTACTCGCGCTATATATCGGCCATAGAGCTCAGCGACGAGAAGTACCAAGACCTGCTCAACTACGACCGCTTTATCAACAAAGAGACAAGGGAGGAGAGTCGCTACCAAAGCGAGATTATAAGATCGATATTCTACGCCCTCATACTCGAGATTGCCGGCGAGTATGAGAGGTTATTCGAGCCCCATGTCACGCCGGCAATCGATGCCAACAACCTATCGGATAGGTTCTTCCGTCTGCTTGCTACACATTTTCGCAAGCACCGCACCGTGAGGTTTTATGCCGACGAACTGCACCTGACACCCAAATATCTATCTACGGCTGTGCGCCGAGCTACGGGTCGCCCAATACTTAGCTGGATACACGAAGCTATACTTATCGAGGCGCGTATGCTGCTACGAACAACCGACCTTACGGTGCAGGAGATTGCCGACAAACTCAACTTCTCGAGCTCCTCGGCATTTGTGCAGTTCATAAAGAAACATACCGGCTCGACACCCAAACGACTCTAAATAAAAGTGAAAAAAGAGAGTCCGATATATCAAAAATTAGTATCTTTGCATTATACTTATATATAAATACTTTCGATTATGAAGTTTTGGAAGATTTTTGTAGCCTCACTATTGGCTATCGTTTGTGGCACGTTTATAACAATATTTATATTGTTCAGCCTCGGTGCAGGAGCTTTGGCTTCGTTGGGCACGACTCAAAGTGTCACACCTCAAAATAGTGTTCTAATGATCAACTTTGCGGAGAATATCTCGGATTCGCCCCTTCGTTCTCCAATGAGTTCTGTGGATGTTACAAGCCTCACATATACGGGTAATATCACTCTTAGAGAGGCTCTAATGGCTATCGAGAGTGCCTCGCTTGACCCCGCAATCAAGGGTATATGCATACGTCTCGATGGTCTTGGTGTGGTAGGTGCTACCAGCCTTGAAGAGCTGCGCGGCGCGGTGACAAAGTTCAAGGAGTCGGGCAAATTTGTCGTGGCCTACGACGATAACTACTCGCAGGGAGAGTACTACCTTGCATCGGTTGCCGACGAGATTATGCTTCAACCCGAGGGCTCGCTCGAGTGGCGTGGCACGAACGTCACGACACTATTCTACAAGGGTCTAATCGATAAGATTGATGCTAAGGTCGAGATATTCCGCCCTACGGTATGTCGCTATAAGAGTGCTGTCGAGCCCTACTTCCTAAAAAAGATGTCGCCCGAGAACCGCCGTCAGATGGAGGCCATCGTAAACTCTACATGGCAGACACTATGCGAGGATGTGGCACTTAGCCGCGGACTTGGCGTCGAGGTGCTCAAAGAGTATGCTGCAGCAAACAAAATTGTCCTTAGCGAGGATGCTGTTAAGTATGGTCTTGTTGATAGACTTGCCTACGAGGATGAGTTGTACGAGTTACTACGCAACTACGGCGTTGAGAGTGATAGATGCGGCCATGTTAATAGCGTGACTCTTGGCGACTATATCACTTTCAACAACTTCTCGACAATTACGGTAACCACCGAGGATAATCTTGCTTTGGAATTTACAAACAAGCCTCTTATGGCTATTATCTATGCCGAGGGAGAGATTGTCGATGGAGATATCTACATGGATGGTCAGATTCACGGCACTACGCTTGCTCGCGAGTTGCGTCAGGCACGCTTAGACGAGCGTACCAAGGCTGTTGTTGTCAGAGTAAACTCGCCGGGAGGTTCGGCTCTTGCCTCGGATGTTGTTTGGCGAGAGATGAAACTGTTGCAGGAGACAAAGCCTGTGGTTATCTCGATGGGCGATATGGCAGCAAGTGGAGGTTACTATATCTCGGCACCTGCCGACGCTATCGTAGCCAACCGTCTCACACTCACCGGCTCGATAGGTGTCTTTGGTATGATGCTTAACTTGGAAAATACCCTCAGCAAGAGGCTCGGTATCGATGTAGATGTTGCAGCCTCGTCGGATGCTGCCGTGATGAATGGTATCTTCTCTCCACTGAGCAAAGAGCAGCGCGAGGCTATCATGCGTGGTGTTGATCGTGTCTATGAGAGCTTCACAGAGAAGGTTTCAGAGGGTCGTAACCTCACTATCGACGAGGTATATGCCATTGCCGAGGGTCGAGTATGGAGTGGTAGCGATGCTAAGCGCATAGGCTTAGCTGACTACAACGGAGGCTTTACCGAGGCTATATCTGTTGCAGCTAACCTTGCCGACTTAGGTCAGGATTTCCAGATATACGAGTTTCTATCGCCTCTCACACCCTTCGAGGAGTGGATTAGTGGTATGGGCTTGGTTATGGCTCGTAGCTTAGGTTTGGATTACGATATCTATGGCGACGAGATTGAGAATCTCATCCTCTCGACCAAGGATATTATCAATATGCATGGTGTGCAGGCTCGTTTGGCGGGTGATGTGCGCTTAGATTTGTAAGTGTATAATACTAAAATTATATCATGAACGAAGGGTTAGAAGTGTTGCTCCGTAGTATAATACACCCCGAGACGGAGCGAGATATTGTAGATAGTGGCTTTGTAGAGCGTGCCGATAGGGGTGAGGATGGCTCTATAGCTATCACGCTACGCTTTCAGAAGGCCCGTGACCCCTTCTCACAAAAGATTAAGAGTCGCGTAGAGCAGCTCTTGGCAGAGCGTTATCCCGAGAATAGTGCTATGGTTATCATTCGTGAGGCAGCACCTAAACCTCGTCGCAGGGAGCAGCAGACCACGACAACCGATATCTGTCGAATAGTAGCTATCGCCTCGGGTAAGGGTGGTGTGGGTAAATCTACGGTCACTGCCAACCTCGCCGTTGCATTGCGTCATCGTGGTTATAATGTCGGTATCCTGGATGCCGATATCTATGGACCTTCGCAGACCAAGATGTTTGGTGTCGAGGGTTATGTTCCCGAGGCCGAGAGGGATGAGGCGGGTAACGAGTATATCATCCCTGCGCAGTCACTCGGTATAAAGATTATGTCCATCGGCTTCTTCATTCGCCCTACAGATGCTTTGATGTGGAGAGGAGGTATGGCTGTAAATGCACTGCACCAGCTCATTCATCAGACGCGCTGGGGTAAGTTGGATTATCTGCTTGTCGATCTTCCTCCGGGCACGGGAGATATTCATCTTTCGATTATCAACGAGTTAAAGATAACGGGAGCTGTTATTGTCTCTACCCCCCAGCAAGTGGCTGTTGCTGATGTTGTGCGTGGTGTCGAGATGTTCCGTCACGAGCAGGTCTCTATTCCTGTCTTGGGTATTATCGAGAATATGGCATGGTTTACCCCCGAGGAGCTTCCTAATAACCGCTACTACCTCTTTGGTCGTGGTGGAGCCGAACGTTATGCCCGCGAGATGGGTATAGATCTTTTAGGCCAGGTACCTATTATACAATCTATCATGGATGGTGGCGAGGATGGACGTCCTGCTTCGGGCTACGATCCCCGTGTCGAAGAGTACTACGCTGACATTGCCGACAAGGTTGTTGAAAACCTCGGTGGCGAGTGTTAAAAAGTGTTGAAATAGGAGTTGATAAAAAAGAAGAAATAAATTTGCTTTTATGGTGGCGGCTGTTGTATGTACGGCCGCCTCTCTTTTGCAAATTTATCTTCATAAAAATATGAACAAGACTATCAACCAAAAAATGGGTGGTTATCTACTTGTACTGTTTATTATTTTTAGTTGTTAATTTGTTAAAAAGTCTATTAACATATCAACACTACTTTTTTATTTTATTCATTTTTAATTATTTAAGAATAAAATTTATAAAGATTATAACTGTAGTATTGTTAATAAAACTACGCGCTCGCAGTTACTGACATTATCAACAGCTATTATTATTCTATATATTTTTTTAATATTTAATATAAAGTATAAAAAATAGAAATAATAGTTTGTTTACAAACTTTCGCCGGCTTGGTGAGTTTCCCTTTTATAGATATTTTTTGCATACGCAAAAAATGTAGTTTATTCCATTGAGGCTCAATTATTATCCATTAAGAGCAATATTGTTGATGTTTTAACAAATAATTTGTATATTTGCGTGAATAAACTTTTAGTTATGCAGATAACTCAGAATAAAATCGAGGAACTCAGGAGTCTGCTTTCCGAGCCAAAGTCAATAGTAATACTATCGCATACCAACCCAGATGGCGATGCAATAGGTTCTTCGTTGGCATGGGCCGAGATTCTTAAAGAGCATGGACACACTGTATCATGCATCATACCCAATCGTTACCCCTACTACCTTGAGTTTATGCCCTCCATCGACTCTATGGTAATATATAAATCAGATAAAGAGTGTGCAGAACAAGCTGTCGGCACTGCCGATATTATCTTCTGCCTCGACTTCCACTCGATGTCGCGCTTAGAGGGTCTCAGCTCTCTTATTGAGAGTAACTCCCGAGCTAAGCGTATTCTCATAGACCACCATCTCGATCCTGTCGAGGATTTCGATTTAATGTTCTCCTATCCCGAGGCATCGAGCACTTGTTACCTCTTGGCAGTTCTTATCGAACAACTCTATGGCGAGGGTTACTTCTCCGCTACTATGGCCGAAAACCTCTTTGTAGGTATGATGACCGATACGGGCAATTTCGCCTTCTCGTCGGTGACACCCGACCTATTCCGCGTTGTATCGGTTATGGCGGCAACAGGCATATCTATCCCGACGATACATAACCACGTATATAACTCGTTTACCGAGGGTCGTGCTCGCCTCTTTGGCTATGTCATCAACCGTAAGATGAAGATTTTCCATAAGGGTACGGTGGCTCACATGTCACTTACCGAGAGCGAGTTGCGACGTTTCTGGTTTCAGCAGGGTGACTCCGAGGGTTTTGTAAACTATCCTCTTACAATAAAGAAGATGAAGCTCTCGGCAATGTTTACCGAGCATAGCGACTTTATTCGTGTTTCGTTGCGTTCGCGAGGCGATATCGATGTCAATATTTTTGCTCAACGCTACTTCAACGGTGGCGGTCATCGCAACGCTGCCGGTGGTAAATCGTTTGTATCGATGGAGGAGACTCTAAAACACTTCGAGGCATGTGTTAAGGAGTATGCCAAGGAGGGTTTATTGTAACAACTAATTTTTTAGTCTCAGAACATAACGGGAGTAGCTAAATAACTTTTAGTCAGCCCTTAAACATTATAAAAATGTTAAAGACCTATTTTAGGCTTCTACGCTTTGGGCGACCATTGAGTCGTTATACTATACCATACTTCTTCTTTGCGGCGTTCCACGCTATCTTCAACACGTTCAACTACGCGATGATTATCCCAATTCTCAACGCTATGTTCGACTCGGAGGGTGGTTTTAGGTTTACGCCTTTATATGAGTTTCCGGCTGTGGAACTAAACGCCGATGGTTTCAACTCAATACTTAGCTATATCTACACCATAACCTTTGGGGCGGAGTTTAGTCAGGTACGTTTTCTTGCCCTGCTTGGAGGTGTTACAGTTTGTATGAACCTACTGAGTAACCTCTTCCGCTACGTTGCGGCAATGACTGTCGAGCGTCTTAGGGTAACAAGCGTGCAGCGTATGCGCGACGAGATGTTCTCTCGCGTTATAGATATGAACGTGGGCTACTTTTCGGAGCAGCGTAAGGGTGATGTGATGTCTAAAATAACGCAGGATGTTATGGTTGTGCAATTCTGTATTACAAATACCCTGCAAGTAGCCTTCCGTGACCCATTCCTTATTGTTGGTTATCTGACACTCATGATAGGTATTTCGTGGCGATTATCTCTCTTTGCTATCCTCTTCCTACCTATTGTGGGTGTTATAATAGGAGGTATTGTCAAGCGTCTGCGCCACCCTGCACAGCGCGGTCAGGAGCGTATGGGAGATATGGTATCGGTGCTCGATGAGACACTCTCGGGAATAAAGATTGTTAAGGGTTATAACGCCTCAAACTTTATTATAGAAAAGTTCCGTAAGCTTAATAGCGAGTATTCGCGACTTATGGTATCTATGGCTCGTCGCCAGCAACTCGCCTCGCCTATGAGTGAGTTCCTCGGTATTACGGCTGTAGCTGTTATCCTCGTCTTTGGAGGAACTCTTGTAGCGCAAGGATGGATAAGCGGTGCAGGATTTATCGCCTTTATTGCCGCTTTTTCGCAGATTACACGCCCGCTACGTTCGTTTATCGACCAATTTGCAAATATCAATCAGGGCGTAGCTGCCGGAGAGCGTATTTTCAGTATTATAGATGCTAAGAGTGAGATTAGCGATAAAGAGAATGCTAAGGAGTTCAAAGGTCTCAAAGAGAGTATAGAACTTCGTGGTGTTCACTTCTCGTACGATGGACAGAGAGAGGTCATCAACGATATATCTATTAACATCCGCAAGGGCGAGACCATAGCCTTGGTTGGAGCCTCGGGTGGTGGTAAATCGACACTTAGCGAACTTATACCGCGCTTCTACGACACTTCGCATGGCGATGTGCTCTTCGATGGAGTATCTATCAAGGATTTTAATCAGGAGTCGTTGCGTCGTAGTATGAGTATTGTATCTCAGGAGACGGTACTCTTTAACGATACTATAGAGGGTAATATCCTTATGGGTCGCCCCACAGCCTCGCACGATGAGGTTGTAGCAGCATCTAAGGTGGCTAATGCTCATAGCTTCATTATGGAGAATGCCGAGGGTTACGAAACAAATATTGGTGATCGAGGTACTAAGCTGTCAGGCGGTCAGCGACAGCGCATAAGCATCGCTCGAGCAGTACTCAAAAACCCCGAGATTCTCATCCTCGACGAGGCTACATCGGCTCTCGATACCGAGAGCGAGAAGCTTGTGCAAGATGCTCTTACAAAGCTACTTAAAGGTCGTACATCAATAGTTATTGCTCACCGTCTGAGCACCATCTATAATGCCGATCGTATTTACGTTATCGATCAGGGTCGTGTCGCTGAGCAGGGTACACATCAGGAGCTTCTCGACAAGGGTGGTATATATGCTCACCTTATAGAGATGCAATCCTTCACGTAATTTGGAGTGAAAAGGGGTCATTCTCGGCCTCTCAATCATCGGCTCGTATGGGAAATACGTTTAGTATGTCCCATCCGAGCCAATTTCATGTCGAGACCAAGCCTAACCCCTTTTGCCCCCAAATTTAATTTGTTGTGATAGCGGCGCATTAACACCACTTCAATCAAAGCCTCGAATGGAATGTACATCGAGTACTATCCATCTGAGCCAATTTAACTAAATGTAGCATACCTAAACTGCTACCAAAAAACAAAAAAAAAGTAAATAACACCATTTCAAAAAGATACTTTCTTAAATAATTTTAATATTTAATCAAATTTTTATATCTTTGCAAAGTATTTGATATAATACTGAGTAAAGACAACTTCAATAACCAAATAAAACATTTGTAATATGATCAATTACAAGGATTTAGGTCTCGTAAACACACGCGAGATGTTCAAGAAGGCTGTTGATGGTGGTTATGCTATTCCCGCTTTCAACTTCAACAACATGGAGCAGCTTCAGGCTATTATTATGGCTGCAGCTGAGACAAAGTCGCCCGTGATTCTCCAGGTATCGAAGGGTGCTCGTCAGTATGCAAACCAGACACTTCTTCGCTACATGGCTGAGGGTGCTGTTGAGTATGCCAAGGAGCTCGGCTGGGAGAAGCCCCAGATTGTACTCCACCTCGACCACGGTGATAGCTTCGAGACATGCAAGAGCTGTATCGACATGGGCTTCTCGTCGGTGATGATCGACGGTTCGCACCTTCCCTACGACGAGAACGTAGCTCTCACGAAGAAGGTTGTAGATTATGCACACCAGTTCGACGTAACTGTTGAGGGTGAGCTCGGCGTATTGGCAGGTGTTGAGGATGAGGTATCTGCCGAGGAGAGCCACTACACTAAGCCCGAGGAGGTTGTAGATTTCGTGACTAAGACGGGTTGCGACTCTTTGGCTATCTCTATTGGTACGTCGCACGGCGCCTTTAAGTTTACCCCCGAGCAGTGTACTCTCGACCCCAAGACAGGTCGTCTTGTACCTCCTCCCTTGGCTTTCGACGTGTTGAAGGCTATCGAGGAGCAGCTTCCCGGCTTCCCCATCGTTCTCCACGGCTCATCATCAGTTCCTCAGGACGAGGTTGATACCATCAATAAGTATGGCGGTGCGTTGAAGGCTGCCGTAGGTATCCCCGAGGAGCAGTTGCGCGAGGCTTCGAAGAGTGCCGTTTGCAAGATCAACATCGACTCTGACTCACGTCTTGCCATGACTGCTGCTGTTCGCGAGGTATTTGCCAACAAGCCCGCAGAGTTCGACCCCCGCAAGTACTTGGGTCCTGCTCGTGACAACATGAAGAAGCTTTACATTCACAAGATTGTAAATGTATTAGGATCAGACAACAAAGCATAATTTGGAGTGAAAAGGCAGCATCTGCTGCACCTCAATCTTTGGGCTGAATGGAAAATACGCTTAGTATGTTCCATCCAGCCCAACTTCTTTATCGGCGCAACATCTACTACCTTTTGACTCCAAATTTGCTGTGAAAAAGGGTCATTCTCGGCCTCTCAATCAAAGCCACGGATGGAATGTAGGTCAAGTACTATCCATCCGTGGCTTTCTCATGTCAGCGTCACTACAGCGCCGCTCTGACAACAAATTCTCTGCGTTGC
>JAZNDK010000041.1:0-5544 GCA_045588005.1 Alistipes sp.
ACCCTAGGAGTTGGTTTCAAGTGTTGTCTTCCTAAGACCGCTTGGCCTCCGACTTGGGGATTGTATATGTAGTACCCGAGGCATTTGCATAGGCAATAAGAGTATTATCCTTAACTAAGCAGCGACCACCATCTGCGGCAAACTTCCCCTAAGTCGGATCGTAGCCATGTCGTTCTGTGAGCCAAGGAGTTGGTTTCAAGTGTTGTCTTCCTAAGACCGCTTGGCCTCCGACTTCATTCGAAGGTTGCAGCAGCCTAACAAGTGTTACAATCCCCGATAGCGTAACGACGATTGGAGATGAGGTATTCGCTGGTTGCAGCAACCTTGCTGAGTTTAAGGGAAAGTTTGCCGCAGATGGTGGTCGCTGCTTAATTAAGGATAATACTCTTATTGCCTATGCAAATGCCTCGGGTACTACATATACAATCCCCGATAGCGTAACGACGATTGGAGATTATGCATTCGATTATTGCTACAGCCTAACAAGTGTTACCATCCCCGGCAGCGTAACGACGATTGGAGATGATGCATTCATGAATTGCCACAGCCTAACAAGTGTATATTGTAAGGCGACAACACCGCCGACGTTGTGGGATAGCTATGTATTCTATGGTAACGCTGATGGTCGCAAGATTTATGTCACAGCCGAGTCGGTAGAGGAGTACAAGGCAGCCACGAATTGGAGCGAGTATGCAGATCACATTGTTGAGTACGACTACAACTCTACGGAGACTATTAGCTACACAACCTCGGATGGTATGCCCACCAATGCCAATGGTTTAATCGTAAGCAATAGCTATCAGAATGGAGTTGGTGAATTGATATATATCGGAAAAGATATTATCCCAGCAGGTCTATTCTGTAACTGCGATAATTTAACATCTGTTACAATCCCCGATAGCGTAACGACGATTGGAAATTCTGCATTCTGTGATTGCCGCAGCCTAACAAGTGTTACAATCGGCGATAGCGTAACGGCGATTGGAGATGATGCATTCTATTATTGCCGCAGCCTAACAAATGTCTATTGCAAGGCGACAACACCGCCGACATTGAGTTCCGGTGTATTTGATTATAACGCTTCTGGTCGCAAGATTTATGTCCCTGTCGAGTCGGTAGAGGAGTACAAAGCGGCCACGAATTGGAGCAACTATGCCTCAAATATCGTTGGCTACGACTTCGAGCGAGGCGAGGTTGTAGAGTAGAGCGATGCTCTTATAATGCACTCAGCGCGGGTCTTTGGCTCGCGCTGATTTTTTGTTTGGGGTGGAGTGGGTTATATGGGTTAAGTGGGTTAGGTGGGTTAGGTGGGTTAGGTGGGTCAGATAGGGCAGATGGGCATCTTCCTATGTAACCCATGTAACTCATGTAACCCACAAATACCCATTAAGCCTCAACCCACAAGCCATTTGACACTCCTCAGCTACTCGATTACTCTCCGTTGCTATTGCCGCCGCCACCGATACGACCACGATCCTCGGCCGAGCCACTCTCGACGCTCTTGGCGCGGAACTGCTTACCCGAGCTGAAGTTGTACGATATCGAGAAGCGTGCCGTGGGTCGCAGCCATGGCTGATCTACGGTCATCTTACGCTGGAAGGTAGCCTCCTCGATGGTTATGTTCTGCTTCGTAGGGATGATGTTGTGTACGCCGAGGCTCACGGTAAGTTTGTTATTCAACATTCGCTTCTTAAAGGTGAGGTTTAGGTTACCCATGTCGCTCAGTGTGGTATTTCCTGCGGTCATGCCGTGCATATACATACCGCCGAGCTCGATAAAGTGGTTCTTGGGCAGTGTGAACGAGAACTGACCGTTGGCAAAGCACATGAAGTTGCGGCGTATAGGCTCGTCGGGATATATGCGCTGCCCCATATACATAGCCGTAAGGTTGAGGTTGGCCGACCACCACTTCGTAAATTGGAAGGGTAGGTTTACCGATGCGAAGTAGTTGTTGAGCGTGGGGTAGTTTATATGTTGCAGAATGAGCAGCTCGGGATTCTCGCTATCGACAAGCGTCGTCTGCTGTATTGCATTCTCCATAATCGAGATGCCGAGCGTAATCGAGAACTTGTATTTAAGCACGGCGGTCACCGACACCGAGTTGTTGTACGATGCTTTGAGCTCGGGGTTTCCGCGCTGTATCATATACTCCGAAATCTTAGTCTCGTTGGGCGATAGAGCCCAAAAGCTCGGGCGCGATATGGTGCGGGCATACTGCGCAATGAGCGAGTAGGCACCATCCTTGGTTATCGACCACGATACGTTGGCGTTGGGGAAGAGGTCGAAGTAGTCCTGCTTGACAAGACCATCCTCCGAGCGGAACGAGGTGTATTCGCCGCGTAGGCCACCCACCAAGCCCCAACGACCAAGGCGTGCCGAGGCGGTGACGTACGCTGCACCAATATTCTCCGTATAACCGATGTCGTAGCTGTGCTCCTCGTTTAGCTGCCATGCGTTATTGGCAAAGTACTCATAATCGGCCTCGTTGTCGTTGTTGTTGTAGGTGTATTTGACTCCCGCTTTGAGTGTTATCTTGGGCGACAACACCTTCTCCATAGCCACCGTAGCTGTGGCAAGACGGTAGTAGCTGCGCGAAGCCTGACGATATGTCGAGTCGCGAGCGATGAGCGGCGTTGCGAGGTTGAACGAGGTGTCGAAGTAGTCGTTTGAGTTTGGCGATACAGAGTTTGTGTAGTCGCCAATAAGCTTCAGCGTCGAGCCCTTATCGTCGAGCTTGTAGATATAGTTAAGTGTCGCTGTGACATGGTTGCTGTAATACTTATTTGCGTAGTCGCCCTCGCTGCGTGTTGTCGCAGCACTTAGCGTGCGTTCGGTCCATGTGTCGGTAGTGCCACTACCACCCCAATAGGAATACTGCACCTCGCCACCTACCGAGTGGCGGTCGGTAATATCATAGACAACGCCTATGTTCGCTCCGGCGTACTGCGAATTCTCATCCATATCGGATGCCGCGTCGATAAGCGTTCCCGAGGTGTAGTCGGTATGCTCTGTCGAGTGGTATTTCTGGCCGTTGCAGCCTCCCCACATGCGACCGTAGGCATTTACCTTGCCGCGGTTGTAGTTGAGCGATACCGATGGTCCTACGTTGAACATACCCTTTGTGCCGCTTGCCGATAGCGAGACGCTTCCCATAAGTCCCGAGTCGATGCGTCGCTTAGTCGTAATCTTGATGATACCTCCCGATGATGCTGCGTCGTAGTCGGCACCGCTCTGCGGCACAACCTCGATGCGCTGTATGTCGTCGGCACGCAGCGAGCGTAGATAGGCGATAAGCTCTGCATCATCCATCTTTACCTCGCGGTCGTTGAGATATATCTTCGTGCCCGAAGCTCCGTTTATCGAAATCTTGTCATCCTGAATCCATACTCCCGGGGCAGTTTTCAGCAGCTCCTCGCCATCCTTGCCTATCGCGACGGGCGAGTTGGCTACATCGACCACAAAACGGTCAGCCTCGCGGCGTATAAGCTGTGCTGTAACCACAACCTCGTCTATCGCCGTCTCGTCGTTTTCGAGCACTATATCGCCCAAATCGGTGGCTGCGGTTATCTCTATGTCGCGCTCAACGCCCTTATAGCCTATATATCGAACATTGAGAGTGTAGTTGCCTGTGGGGATAGCAAGGGTAAATCGACCGCCATCGTCTGTCGAGCCACCCGCTACCTGATCATCGCCTCTGAGTACCACAACCGTAGCGTAGGGTATGGGCTGTGCCTCGCCATCTATCGTGCGACCCGATAGCTCGACCCTCTGTGCCATTGCACTTGTCGATGCTGCGATAATAGCTATCGCCACTGCCAAAAGATAAAATCTAACTCTTCTCATAACACTCCTTTTTTTATTCTCTGTTTTTACTACTATAACGTCTGAACACCTCGTTTAGTAACATTGCAGGTAACTATTTTCAACTTTTTTATCGTTGCTTAGTGTATTGCGTTACTAATACACTGCAAATATATAGGCAAAAATCTATATCTCCAAATATTTCCCCAATAATTTGCTATAAAAAAAGAGTTAGGGCCGCTCGACACCTATTTATCAAGCGGCCCCAAAGAGTCGTTATCCGATCTTATTCAGCTGAGCCGTAACCCGAAACGGGGTACAGAGCCATGGGGTACCACTTAGCGGCACCAGGGCGGCTGAGCTCAATCTTAGCTTTGGTGTCGGGAACCTCTGTTACGCTATACACCTGCAACTTATTCTCCTTGTCATCCGAGTCGGTGATATATAGTGCCGTAACCAAGCCTGTGGTGTTATCCACATCATAGCCCCACAGAGTAACCGAGTGGCCGCTACCCACGAAGGTTGGTGACTGAACGATACCCATAGATGCCATACCGTGCTTGATGAAGTCGATGACATAGTCCGAGAAGGCACGCATTGCACCCTTCTCCGAGCCTCTCCAAATGGTGTTGTTCAAGTCGGTAGTGTAGCCGCTGATATACTCTGATGAGGTGTGCATGGTGCTTACGATGCTGCTCCAATTCTCGCGGAAATAGCCGCCTGTGTTAGGATAGGGGTATGCACGATTATCGTTACTCATGCTCGAGTATACATCTCGGCCCTCGAAGTACCATACTACGCCCGAGTCAGCCCAGCCGCCACGCGCGTTATTCCAATGCTCGTGGAATGCCTCCATGATAGCCAGCTCGTAGGGGCCGAAGCCGGGGTAGCTCTTTGTGCCAGGGCCGTCGGGGCAACCCGCAGGTAGGGTATTGCCCGCCTCCTTGTAGCGGTCCTGCCACCACTGCAAGATGTTAGAGCTTGTTGCAGCCCAACACATGTTGATATCGCCATTGTCGCCGTTACCCTTCTTATTTACATCGTACCAACCCGAGGTGAGCGTTACGCCAGCGGCAAGTACCGTAGTTCGGCCGGTATCCTCTGCTGCCTCTACGGTGATTACCACCTCGTTAGACTTCTGCGTGCCCTTCTCTGCGTGGAAGGTGTAGCTGCCGGCAGTGAATGTCGAGAAGCTGCTACCGCTCAGTGCCGTTCCATTGGCAAAGAGCTTAGCCTCGGCAGTAACATCCTTGCCATCCTGCTCCACGCTGAATTTCACGCTATCCGAGCCATTAGCCTTGATTGTCGTTGTCGATGCTGTGAGCGTAATGGGCTTCTCGGGCTCGTCGGCAACCTCGGTTGCAGTCACGCTAACCTCGTTAGACTTCGTGCCGTTATACTCGGCATAGAAAGTGTATGTGCCCGCCTCGGTCGTTGTAAATGTGTTACCGCTCAGTGCCGTGCCGTTGGCAAAGAGCTTAGCCTCGGCAGTAACATCCTTGCCCTCCTGCTCCACGCTGAATGTCACGCTATCCGTGCCATCGGCCTTGATTGTCGTTGCCGATGCTGTGAGCGTAACGCTCTTCTCGGGCTCGTCGGCAACCGCGGTCGCGGCCACGCTCACCTCGTTAGACTTCGTGCCGTTATACTCGGCATAGAAGGTGTATGTGCCCGCCTCGGTCGTTGTAAAGGTGTTGCCGCTCAGCGCCTCGCCATTGGCAAAGAGCTTAGCCTCGGCCGTAA